>JAYUCM010000248.1:0-9079 GCA_043740355.1 Acidobacteriota bacterium
CGCCGGGCCCGAACGACTCGTCGTACTTCTGGAATTCGATGCGGTTCGCGCCGAAGGCCTGCAAGTTGCCGATCACGTTGTTGTTGAACCCCGACACGATCGCGACCATCCCCATGACGGTCGTCACGCCCACGACGATGCCGAGGGTCGTGAGCCCCGCGCGGAGCTTGTGCTCGCGGATGGACTCGAGCGCGAAGCGCACGTTCTCCAGGAAGCCGCGGCGGAAAACATCGAGGTAGCGTCGCATGATCGGCTCCTCTACTCGTAGCGCAAGGCTTCGATGGGCGTCTTCTTCGCCGCCATCGACGACGGCGCCAGTCCGGCGACGACGCCCACGACGACGGCGAGGGCGAGCCCCAAGAGGACGAACTGGATCCGCACCGCAGCGGGAAACACGAAGCTGATCCCGGCCGCGGCTGCTGCTCCGAGCGCGGCTCCGGCAAGGCCCCCCGAAAGCGACAGCATCGTCGCCTCGACGAGGAACTGTCGCCGGATGTCCTTCGAGCGCGCACCGACCGCCTTGCGAAGGCCGATCTCGCGCGTGCGCTCCACCACCGAAACGAACATGATGTTGGCGATCACGATGGCGCCTACGACGAGCGACATACCCGAGACGATGATCGTGGCGAGGTAGGCTCCCTGCGAGATCGACCGCCAGACCGCCTGCACCGCGCGCGAGCCGACGACGCCGAAGGGGTCGTCGGCCTTGAATCGCGTCTTGCGCGCCGAACGGAGGATGGTCCGGACCTCGTCCTCCACGCGGTCGAGCCCCGCCATGCCCCCGGTGGGGCGCACCAGGATCGCGAGCCCTCGGTCGGAGCTCAACACCTTCATGAGGAACGTGATGGGAACGAAGAGCACCTTGTCGCGCGACTGGCCCATCATCTTTCCAAGACGCTTTTGCACGCCGATCACGCGCGTGGGATAGCCGTGAACGAACAGCGTGCGGCCGATCGGGTCGATGCCGGGGAAGATCTCGTCCTTGATGTCGGCGCCGATGATCGTGACCGCGGCGGCGTGCGCCTCCTCGGTCGGGTTGAAAAAGCGGCCAAACTCGAGATCGAGGTTGAGCATGGCGTCGACGTTGGCCGTGTACCCCGTCACCTCGACGCCCCCGAGCTTGCGCCGTCCCGCCTTGACCAGAGCGTTCTGGCTCGCCTGAGCTCCCACCGCGGCGCAGGACCGGCAGTTGGCCTCGACCAGCCTGCGCTCGACCATGGTGAGCGGCTTCCTGCGGTTCGCGAGAAGGAACTCGGATCGGCTCCTCAGGATCCCGAACTTGGTGAACACCAGGACGTCGGGGTTGAGGTTCACGAGGTTCGTGGCCACGAACTCATTCAAGCCGCTGATGACGGAAACCACCGCGACCACGGTCATGACGCCGATGATGACGCCCAGGAGCGTCAACCCGGAGCGGAGCTTGTGGCTCCCCAGCGAACGGAGCGACGTGGCGAAGAGCTCGCGAACGTCCATGGCTCTAGGACGCCCCGGCCGCCGCGGACTCCGCGGCCTTCCTCTTTTCCTCGCTCATCTCCTTGACCCTGTCGCCTTCCTTGATGGTCCGTAGCGTCTTGAAGGGACCGCTGATGACGGTCTCGCCGTCCTTGAGGCCGTTCTCCACCTCGATGTCCAACTCTCCCGTGAGCCCGGTCTTGACGACCGCAAAACGCACCTTGCCGTCGGCCACGGTGTAGACGCCCTCTTCGGTTTTGACACGACCCGAAGCGTCCTTGTCTCCCTTGGGGGAGTCTCGGATCACGACGGCCGCGAGCGGAATCGTCGGAACCTTCGATTTCGTGCCGGTGATGATGTCGGCGGTGACCGAGAAGCCCGGCCGGATGCTCGGCGGGGGGTCTGCGATCTTGACCTTCACCTTGAAGTTGATCGCCTCGGTCGTGCTGATGAGCCCCTGGAGCTCCGGGTCGTCCCTCTGGATCGGCGAGTGGCCCACTTCGGTCACGACTCCCGCGAACTTCCGTGCCGGATAGGAGTCGAGCGTCAGCACCGCTTTCTGGCCCACCGCGATGTTGGGCGTGTCGGTCTCGTCCACCATCAGGACGGCCTGGACCGTCGACATGTCGGAGATGGTCATCAGCTGGGTGCCCGGGTTGTTCATGGTACCGAGCACCGTGACCTCGCCCGCCTTCACCCGCAGCGTCGTCACGATTCCGGAGATGGGCGAGCGCACGGTCGACTTCGTCACCGTGTCGTGGTAGGCGTTGACGATCGCGCGGTTCTGCACGATGCGCTGCTCCGCCGCCTGGTAGGCACCTTTGGCGCCGTCGTAGCTCGACTGGGCGCGCTGGTAGTCCGCGACGGGGACGATCCCCGCGTCGTGGTTCTTCCGCGCACGCTCGAGATCTTTGGCCGCCTGGTCCATCGCCGCCCTGGCCGAGTCGAGATCACCAACGCTCCCCTGGAGCGCGGCGGCGGAGCCGGCCTCCTCGGCGGCGGCCCGCTTCTTGTCGATCTGAAGGAGAAAGTCGCCCTCCTTGACGGGATCCCCCTCCCGCACCACCAAGTTCACGATCTGGCCCATGACCAGCGCCGAGAGGTCGACCTTGTTCTCCGCCTGAATTTTGCCGTTGGCGATCACCTTGCCCACGACGTCCTGCACCTTGACCTTGGCCACGCTGACCTCGGTGGCTTGGTTTTTCTTCTTGTAGATGCTGGAACCCACGACCCCGACCACCGCCAGGATGATGACGCTGACGATGATTTTCCCCTTGTGACGTCGCCACATCCTGCTCCGCCCTCCCCTCGGCGCAAGGTCGATGGTTTCCCGTCCCCACGGTGAGCCGCCCTGTCCGCGCCAAGACAATACGCTGGACTGGCGCTCGGGTTCCAGTTCGCGGCGTGCGACGTTCATTGCCCGTCGATATGGCGAAGTCGGTGACCCCAGCGTAATCTCCCGCCGCCCCGTGCGTAAGAAAGCTATATGACGAAAGCCACTATCGCCGGCGGGGCTTTCGCCATCGTCCTCATCCTCCTCGCCGTCGCCGCCGGCTACCGGGCCCTCCAGAAGGACGTCCACCCCGCCGCGACGACATCGTCCGCGATCACGCCCTCAACCACGCCGGCGGCAGCGGAGACCCACCCGGCGGCGGAGACCCAGCAGGGGTTCCTCTACGGCAGGATCACAACCGCCGACGGCGCCACCTACGAGGGGCGGCTGCGCTGGGGTGAGGGGGGCGACCAAGAGGCGTTCTGGGGCGACTACTTCAACGGCTCCAAGCGCGAGAACCCCTGGCTCGCCCAAGTTCCGCCGGAGCTGCGGCCCAAGGAGCGCAGCACGTTCGAGATCTTCGGGATCAAGATCGCCGACAGGGAGAGCGCGGTCGAAGTCCGCCGGCAGCTCATGGCGCGCTTCGGCGAGATCGCGCGCATCGAGGCCCGCGGCCGCGACGTGCAGGTCACTCTCAAGAGCGGGTCCATGTTCGACCTCGACCGCTTCGAAGCCAGCGACTTCGACGACGGCGTGCGGGTGTGGGACGGCAAGCGGGGCGTCGTCGACCTCGACAGTCTGCGGATCCGCACGATCGAGCTCCTCCCCACCCCCTCGATCGACGCCGCCCCCTACCGGCTGCACGGCACGGTGCGTACGCCGCAGGGCGACTTCACGGGCTTCGTGCAATGGGACCGGGATGGGTGCGTCGGCACCGACGAGCTCGAAGGTCACACCGCCGACGGTGAGCGCAGCGTGCGTTTCGAGACCATCCGCTCCATCGCGCGCGGCTCCGGCGACAGCTCCCTGGTGACGCTGCTCGACGGCCGCGAGATCGCGCTCGAAGTCGGCCGCGGCAACCGCGGGATCTACGTCGACGACCGGCGGTACGGCCGGGTGCGGATCTCCTGGGTCGCCTTCGAGCGCGTCGACTTCAGCCCCGGCGGCAGCGGCCCCGCCTACGGCGACTTCCTGCCGGGGCGCCCACTCATGGGCAGCGTCACCACCCGCGCCGGCAGCCGCCTCACCGGGCGTCTGGTCTACGACCTCGACGAGAGCGAGACCATCGAGACGCTCGACGCCCCATCCCGGGGCGTGGACTACACCATCCCTTTCGGCATGATCGCCTCGATCGTACCCCGCGGCCGCGAAGAGCCCCGCGCCCAGCGCGCCAGGGTGACCCTCTATTCCGGCGAGGAGGTGCAGCTCGAGTGCACCGGCGATCTCGGCGAGAGGAATGCCGGCATGCTGATCTTCGTCGACGGCCGTCAGCGCCCCGAGTACGTGCCCTGGACCGACGTCGAGCAGGTCGACTTCGACCGCCCGCCGACGATGTACCCGCCGCTCGGCGGGCGCTAGTACACCGGACCTGCTTCGCGAGGCGGCGGGAAGCTACTTCCGCGGCTTGGGCACATGCTGATCGATCAGGATCGGGTTCCCGTCGGGGTCCGTCAGCGCCATGCTTGCGGGGCCTGAGGAGGATTCATCGGCAGCCGCGGTCGGCACGAGGCCTCGACCCTTGAGTGTCCGCTGAATGTCGCGCACGTCGTCAAAGTCCGGCAGGGTGCTGCCGGTTCGGTCCCAGCCCGGGTTGAACGTCAGCATGTTCCTGGTGTACTGCGGCCCTTGAAAGAGCCCGATGGTGCTGGTCGCATTCTGAAGGATCAACCAGTTCTGTGCCTCGTCGCCGAAAATCTTCTTGAAGCCGAGTTTTTCGTAGAACGCCCGGGACGCGGCGATGTCCTTCACGGCGAGACCGACTGAGAAGTTTCCGAGTTCCATTGGAGCATCTCCTGAAGCAGCGCCGGTGTCGGCGAGCGGGGTTTGAGGGGTCGGAGGGGCGGCCTGGGAAGCGCATCCCCCGAGGAAACACACGAGAACGATCATGATGAACCGCGTCACGGGCAGCTCCGATTGTCCGAAACAGTCATCATACAAATCGCGGCGTGGAGGGCCGGTCGCCCTTGACCGCTGGCGTGCCCGGCCTACCTTCACCTCTAACCCATGATCTGGGACGACTCAGCCTTTCAGAAAGCCTACCGCGAAAGGCTTAGGCACGTCCAGGCGAGCGGCGATGCCGAAGTGCAAGCCCAAGCGATGGCGTTCCAAGCGGAGGCGGCAAAAGCGGGCGGATCCAGCGGGGAGCACTTTACGCAGCGCGCCGGGGCCGCGGCGGCCGCCATGCTCTCGGGCTACGTCCGTAGCGCGATGGACGCATTCGATCAGACGCTCGCGGCCGTCGAGGCCGAGCTGGTGGACGCTGATGTGGACGCGCTTCGGGTGAGCCTCGAGCAGGAGATCGCGCGGAGGGCGAAGTCGCTTCCGGCGACGCTGCGAGACTTCACCAGGCCCGCGGCGCCTCCGGCCCTGCTGCGCGCGATCCTCGAACAGGCACCGGTGAAGGCGCGGCAGCTCCTGGTGGAGCGCGTGTCGGCCGCTCGCGAACGGGTTCGTACCCGTGTCCGGGCGCGTGAGTTGCCCGACCGCGCCATCTTCATCAGCCACGACGCCCGCGACGCAGCGCTGGCCGACGCTTTGAAGTTCGCGATTCGCGCAGCCATCGGAGACGACGTGATCCTGTGCTCTTCGTCCGATCTCGAGAGCATGCGGACCGGACGCGACGGGCCCCTACGCGTGCTCACCCAGCTCAAGAAGAACCGGATGACGCTCTCGTTGGTCACGCCGCATTCGATTGGAGACCCGTTGCTCTGGTGGACGCTCGGGGTTGCAGAAGGCGAAGGAAAGCCGGCCTTTGCGCTGCGAACGGCCGGGATGAGCGTCGATGCCGCACTCCCGCTCCGGCCGGAGCAGGTCATCCACCTGGCGCAGCGCGAGGAGATCGTTCGATTGCTGCGGGCAATCCAGACGGAGCTGAGGCGGCGGGGAAAGGATTCCTCGGAACTGGATCTCGACGACCTGCTTCGCGAGGCGGCGGGAAGAAGCCTGGGCTGAATCCGCGTCGATGCTGACTCTCGGGCATGCTACGGTTGCCCCATCATGAGGGTTGTGACCGCACAGGATCCGATCTCCCTGGAAGAGATACGCCGCATGGCAGCCTCCCGCTTTGGCGATCTGGTCAAGGCCGTGGTCGACGTGGAACGCCGGATCATCGTCGTCGATGCGGAGTTGCACGCGGACGAGGAGGCCGAACTTCTGGCGGGCGGGTCCCGACAGGAGGATCTTTGGGGGTTCAACGTCTACCCGGACCTCGCTGAAAGTGAATGGCTCGAATTCGACTCCATGATCAACCTCCGCCCCTCCTTCGGGAATCGGTCTCGCGGTGTCGACAATTCCACGATGAGGGACAGGATTGCCGCCCTGGTGACCGAGTTCGTGCGTCGATGACGGAGATCGCGCACCGGGAGTTGGCCGACGGGCGGTGGTGGACCCTGACTCTCGCCCAGCAACTGGGAAACGTAGGGAGCGAAGTCAGCCGGACGCTCAAGTGGAGATCCCGAAATCCGCAGATCGCGGAACGGTCGCTCGCGCGTGCTCTGGAACTCATCGACCTCACGCTTGACGACCCGCGCCATCGTGGTTCGGTCGCTCGCCTGCGCGAGATCTGCCGAGTCCGGGAGGTCTTTCTGGATTTCGTCTTGGGACCGAATCAGCACGGCTCGACGGAGGCCACGCTGCAGCGCTACTTCGATGCCTTCGCCTGCGCCGCCGCCAACCCGCGACGCTGAGCCTCCCGATAACTCGCATCGGCGGCGACGTGCCGCGCGGGAGCTGTGCCCGCGAGCCGTGACGAGCTAAGCGAGGAGTCGAGGCGGCGGAAATCCAGAAGCCGGGACGGGATCAGCTTCGGTCGCTTTTTTCTTCTCGAAATATCCGAGATGCTTGGCTTGGGGACCGTGACCGAATCCTGCACCGATCATGAGAGGAGGGCAGCAGCCAAGCTCGGTGTGCCACCACACGGGATCCAGCAGTCCTTCCAGAAATGTCGCCACGCCCGCTTCATGGGTGTAGTAAAGGCCACCCACCTTAAGCCGGGGCCATAAGGCCTTCATGCACGTTCTTCCCGACCCGATCAGATCGACGTCCATGTACACCATGGCCGGCTCGATCGACGCCTTTGAGAGGGTCTGCGAATAGAACCCTTTGACGAAGGTGCATATCCCGACTTTGCCCCACGTCGCAATGTTCGCCTTCACTTCATCGAAGGTTCCTCGGTACTCCCCCTCGACGTAACTTTTCACTTCACCGGAAACGAAGTTGTGCTTCACGTCGCCCTCGACGGGAGGCGGAAGCCCCTCAAAACTGTCGAAGACGTGGAGCTCACGCCCGGTCGCTTTGGCGACCAGACTGAGCTTGGAAGTCGACCCACCCTTGAAGCAGCCCAGTTCAACGATCGGCCCCGGGACCTTTAGACCCAGAATGGCCTCCGCCAGGATCAGCATCTCCGCTTCCTGATGGGCGCATTGCACGCGCCGATGGATCACCCGGAAGCGGCGTGCCAACTCCTTCCGGAACTCCACGGTGTCCGGACCGTTTGAGGTCGCCCGCTGGATGAACCGTTTCTGGAATTTCAGCCGGTCGGAGCCCGGGCTGAAGAAGTCCGAGAGCCGAGTGATGAGCCGGTCCATGCATCCTCCCGGACGAGACTTCAGCCGCCAGCGCGCGACCGGCCGAAAAACCGTCTCCACCGCGATCGCCCGCGGTGCTCCGGCGTCGATCCCGGCCGGCTCTGGTAGAGGGTCGAATGCGAGGCCGATCGTTCTTCTTCGGGCCTTCCCTGTGAGTAATAGTAGAGGGCCAGGGACTTGCGCATGACTTCTTCGGGACATTCCAGAGGGTGGGGGTGACCGTGGAAGCTGAGATCGGTCGTGCTGAAAATGACGCAGCGGTTGAAAATTGGCAGCACACGCTTTTCGCACCTCGTCATGTCGCGGCTCCACAACTCGAGGTGCCCGCCGTACTGCTCAGGCCAGTTCCGGTTGAGGTAGAGAAGCAGGTTGAGACGGCGATCGAGACGGAGCCTCTCGTGAACGTTGAAGTCCGCGTGGATCTCCAGCCTGCCGCCTCGCCCGATCTGGTGGAGGCCTCCCCCTTCGTGGTGCGGGTCGGGGATGAGACCCTCGATGCCGGTGAGCTTCTCGAGGAAGGTGACGAACATCGAGGAGTTGAGCTGACTGAGCAGGTGACGTGTCCTAAGGCCCATTTGGGTCTCATCGCTGCAGGCGAGCTTCCTCGCGCTGTGCCGATGCTCGTGTCCACGCCAGCGGATCCCGTCCGGGGAGGGGAACTCCGCGAGGACAGTGTCCAGTGTCCCGGTGGGCATGAAGTCGTCGATCACGATGTGCCCGAAGGGAGAAGCGGTGCGGTAGGTCTCGCCGAGGCGGGAAGCCAGATCATCGAGCCTCTTCGCGTCGAAAAAAAACGGCTCGACCGAGTTCGGAGCCATGATCGCCTCCATCGGAACGCTGTCCCGAAGCTGGTTCTGCAGAGGAATCTTAGCCTAGCGGGAAGGGATCACTCGTGCGCCCGTCGGCGGGAAAAGCTCTTGGACCAATGGACGAGGATGGCGCCGTCGCCGGCCTCGGATCTGCCGGCGCGCTGCCTCAGGACCCCGAAGTTGTAGGCATAACCGAGCTCGAGCAGCGAGTGCCCTGGAAGTCCCGTGGTGAGGCCTACAGAGACGGCGTTCATCGGCTGGATGCGATGCACGGTCCCGCCGCCGTCGGCGAAGCGAAGACGGTCGACCTCGGCCACGGTTCCTCTCAGGTGGAGATAGGCGAAGAAAAGAAGCTCGTAGCGATACTCGACGTTCAGGATTCCGTAGGTCCTCGACGTGACCTCTTCGAGCGCCGTGCCGTGAAGAACCGGTCGCGAGAGAGCTTCCCAGTCGGCCGTCGTCGGTCCCCCGCCCAGCCGGAATGACGAGAATCGGTCGACGTCGGCGGCCCTTCCCCCGTAGACGCTCGTGATGAGTCGATGACGCTCCGAGCGAACGAAGGGCACGGGCAGCGCGGCGACCGCATAGAAGGTCAGGGCGTTCCACTCCTTCCCACGCCTTCCGTCCTCGAGCCCCATGACGAGCCCGCCCCAGTCGTCCCACTTGTCCCGCCTCGCGTGGAACGCGTCGAGACCCCCCGCGACTCCTTTATGCGGAAGCTCGATGGGATTGCGCTCGAG
>JAYUCM010000249.1:0-9074 GCA_043740355.1 Acidobacteriota bacterium
CGCCGCCATCGCCGTCCACGTTCTCGATCGCCGCCGCCGACCCCGAATCCGGAGAGGTCGGCGTCGCCGTGGCCAGCCGGTTCTTCGCGGTGGGGTCGGTCGTGCCGTTCGCGAAGGCGGGCGTCGGGGCGGTCGCGACGCAGTCGTTCGCCAACACCACCTACGGGCCGCGTGGACTCGACCTGCTCGAGCGCGGCGTCGCGGCCGACGAGGTCGTGCGCGTTTTGACGCGCGGCGACGACGGGCGCGAGCAGCGGCAGCTCGGCGTCGTCGCGGCGAACGGCGTCGCCGCCACGTACACCGGCGCGAAGTGCAACGCGTGGGCGGGAGGCCGAAGCGGACCGAACTATGCGGTGCAGGGGAACATCCTCGCGGGCGAGGCGGTCGTCGTCGGGATGGAGCGCGCCTTCCTCGACGCGAAGGGGAAGACGCTCGCCGAGAGGCTCTACGCGGCCATCGTCGCTGGGGATGCGGCGGGCGGCGACGCGCGGGGGCGGCAGTCGATGGCGCTCCTGGTCGCGCGGGCGAAGGGCGGCTACGGAGGCTTCACCGACCGCGCGATCGATCTGCGCGTGGACGACCACAAGGACCCGATCGTCGAGATGGGGCGTCTGCTCGGCATCGGCCTCGTCAACGATCTCTGGAACCGGGGGTGGACGGCGTTCACCGAAAAGCGCTTCGAGGAGGCGCGCACGTTCCAGGAGCGGGCGGCGGCGATGGCCGAAAAGCAGCCCGCGGTGCTCCCCGAGGTGCTCTACGACCTGGCGGTGATCCGCCTCGCGGCGGGGGATCGCGACAACGCGCGCAAGGCGCTCGATCGCGCGCTCGCGCTCAACCCGAAACTGAAGGCCCAGGCCGACAAGGACCCGGACCTGGAGAAGATGAAATGACGGGCTCGCTACTTCTCGTCGCTGTTCTCGCAACCGCTCCCACGCTCACCGTACCCGACGGCGCAAAGGCCGGCGCCGGCTTCGACGTCGAGCACGCGACCCAGGCGTGGGTGGACACGTTGTCGCCGGAAGCTCGCGCGCGCTCGGACGCCTACTTCGAGGGCGGGTATGTCCTCGATCTCGTCGATTTCCTTTACGGGATGGGGGTCGCGGCGTTGTTTCTGCTGACCCCGCTCGGGCGGCGCATGCGCGCATTCGCTTCGCGCATCTCCAAATGGGCGTTCGTGCGCAGCGTCATCTACGCGGCGCAGTACATCGTTCTCCTGACGTTGTTCCAGTTCCCGATGTCGTACTACAGGGGGTTCCAACGCGAGCACGCGTACGGCATGGCCAACAATTCGTTCGGCTCGTGGCTCGGCGACGAGGGGAAGAGCCTCGGAATCGACTTGGTCCTGGGGAGCCTGTTCGTCGGACTGCTCTACCTCATCTTCCGGAAGGCTCCGCGCACCTGGTGGGTGTGGGGGACCGTGGCCTCCGTCGCCTTCCTGGCATTCACGGTGATGATCGGGCCCGTCTATCTCGCCCCGCTGTTCAACACGTACAAGTCGGTTCCCGCGGGGCCGATGCGCGAGCAAATCCTCTCGCTGGCGAGGGCGAACGGCATCCCGGCCGACGACGTCTACTGGTTCGACGCCAGCCGCCAGACCAAGCGCATCAGCGCAAACGTCAGCGGAATGTTGGGCACGACGCGCATCTCGTTGAACGACAACCTGATGAACCGCTCACCGGGAGAGAGCATCCAGGCGGTTCTGGGTCACGAGATGGGCCACTACGTGTTGAACCACGTCTACAAGCTGCTCGTCGGATTCGGCTTGCTTGTGCTGGGCGGGTTCGCGTTCACCGCATTCGTGTTCGATCGCTTCGTCTTGCGGTGGGGGAGCCGGCTGGGAATTTCCGGGATCAGCGACCCGGGCGGGTTGCCGCTCTTGGCCGCGATCGTGTCGGTCTGGTTTTTCCTGATGACGCCCGTGACCAACACGCTGATCCGCACCCAGGAGTCCGAGGCCGACATCTTCGGATTGAACGCGTCGCGCCAGCCCGACGGCTTCGCGAACACCGCGATGCAGCTTTCCGAATACCGGAAGATCCACCCCGGGAAGTGGGAGGAGATCCTCTTCTACGATCACCCCTCCGGCTGGAACCGCGTGCACATGTCGATGGCGTGGAAGAAGGAGAACCCCTGAGCTCGAAGTTCTTCGATCATGTCCTGATGCGGACGTTCGTCGCGCGCGGGAGGACCTCACCGCCTCGATGAAGCACGCGCGTATCTGGGGGCCGTCCGCCTTCGACGGGCAGGTGGTCCACGCCGATCACGCCCTCGTGGAAGGGGATGTCGTCGAGGTTCATTCCTGAAATTGGCGATGTGGGCCGGCGGCCGCTAAGTTCTCCCCGGAGGCTTGGGCCATGAAGCTCGTCCCGATCGTCGTGACGTCCATCGCCGCGTCGCTCCTCGCGCAAGGTGCGATCGCCGCCGACGAGCCTCCCAAGATCTTCGAGTGCAAGGACGCCGAAGGAAACGTCGCCTATCAGGACGATCCGTGCAAAGAGGCGCCGCCGGCGGCCAAGATCAAGGCGGCCGTCAAGCCGAAGTCGAAGGCATTGCCCATGGCAAGACCCGCGGCGTCAGGCAAGTCCAAGCCCGAGTCGAAGCTTGTCGCCAAGGTCACGCCCAAGGCGGCGCCCGAGTCGCGGAGGGCCGCGCTCCCGTGGGCGGCGGTTCTTCCCGCGGCGCCGCCTCTCGCCCAACACGCGCTCTTCAACCCGGAAGTCGATGCGCGATGGACGTCGCCGCAGCGGACGCTGCAGACGTTCGTGGAGGCGGTGAAGTCCGGCGACCGTGCCCTCGTGCTTTCGTGTCTGACGTCGTCGGCGTTGGCGGATCTGGGGCCGAGGCCGGAAGAGCTCCCGCTTCAACAACTGCAGGCGACCGTCGGGTCGTTCACGGGATACGTCGTCGAAGGGGACCTCGGCCCGTTCTGGTCGGTCCGCGCCCTCCGCCCGGGGACGCGGCCGAAGTGGATCTTCCTGGAGCGCACGGGCTTTGGGGAGTGGAAGATAGGAGCTTTTTGAAGTCCTCCAGGCTCCAAACCTTATACACTCTCCGCGCCGTCCTGTGCGATACTCTCGTATGCGCGTGAGTCGGAATTCCAAGGATTTCGATGTCGCCGTCGTCGGCGCCGGCCCGATCGGTGCGGCCGCGGCCCTGGCCTTCGCGCTCCGCGGCGCCAAGGTCGTCGTCTTGGAGGCGAACCCGGCGGCAGCAAAGCGACTGGCCGGTGAGTGGCTCCATCCCCCGGGCGTCGAAGTTCTCAGCCGACTCGGCATCGATGTGTCCACCGAAGCCGTCGGCGCGACGCCGGGCAAAGGGTTCGTCGTCTTCACCGACGACGGCTCCGCTCCGATCGTGCTTCCCTACCCCGACGGGATGTACGGGGTCTCGCTGGAACATGAAAGCTTGGTGACGCTCCTTCGCGACCGCGCGGGCGCGCATCCGTTGATCGACCTGAGGTTGGGGGCGCGGGTCCGCGAAGTCGTGGACGGAAGCGTCTGCGTCGAGAACTTCGACGGCAACGGCGGGACCGTGACGATCGAGGTGGACCGGGTCGTCGGCGCCGACGGGCGCTCGTCGGTCGTTCGACGGGCGTTGGCTCTCAAGCACGACGCGACGGCGATGGCGTACACCGCCGGCGTCGAGCTGCGCGACGTCGCGCTTCCGTTCGAGGGGTACGGGCACGTCCTCGTGGGCGGGCCCGGTCCGGTTCTGATGTACCGCATCGATCCGCACCGGGTGCGCGCCTGCTTCGACGTTCCGCTCGTCGTCGTGGGACGGTTGCGGCGCGGCGATCCGGAGGCGCTTTGGGAGACCTACAGGTTCGTGCTCCCCGCGCAGGTGCGCGACGCGTTCAGGAAAGCGCTCGACGAAAAGCGCGTGCAGTGGGCCGCCGCCGGGTTCCGGCCCCGCGCGCACTACGGCCGCGGGAGGGTGGCGTTGGCGGGCGATGCCGTCGGCTACTTCCACCCGATGACCGCGGCGGGGATGAGCCTAGGTCTAGCAGACGCCGAGTGCGTCGCCGAATCGCCCGACGTCGCGACCTATCGTCGTCATCGCGACGCGAAGAGCTGGGTCCCGGAGCTGCTCGCCTGCGCGCTCTACCTGGCGCTGACGCGCCGCGACCCCAGCGGCGTCGCGGTGCGGCAGGCGGTTTACCGGCTCTGGCGGACCTCGAAGGACGAGCGCACCCGCACGATGCGGATCCTCGCTTGCGTGGACACGCGTCCGGAACAATTCGTCGGCGCGTTCCAGGCGGTGCTTTGGGATCTGGTGCGCGAGGACCTGCTGCGCGGTTGGCGCACCATGCCGGGAATGCTGATGCATCTCGGAGGCTGGATGCGCTGGCCCGTCGCGTCGATCGTCCCTCGAGCCGTGAGGCGGGTTTACCGGGCGCGGAGCTCGCCGGCCTTCCCCTTGTGGGGAGGGCCTCCTTGAGCGTTGCCGAGCCGAGCGAGCGGCCCACCGATCCGATCGGCGCGGCGCTGGCTCACCTCGCAACCTCGCAAGACGCATCCGGCTCGTGGAAGGGGGACTACGGCGGTCCGCTCTTCCTGCTCCCCATCTTCATCGCCACCGCGCGAACCGTCGGATTCGCCATCGACGCCCCATCGCGCGCGGGCATGGTGTCCTATCTCGGCAGTCACCAAAACCAAGACGGCGGATGGGGTCTGCATGTCGAGGGGGCGAGCCACGTCTTCACGACGGTCCTCGCGTACGTCGCGCTCCGGTGTCTCGACCTCGCCCCGGCGGATCCGGGCCTCGTGAAGGCGAGAACGTTTCTTGCAAGGCACGGCGGCCCGCTCGGTTCGGCGTCGTGGGGGAAGTTCGTCCTTGCGGTGCTCGGGCTCTACGATTGGGACGGCCTGCATCCCGTCCCCCCCGAGCTCTGGCTTCTCCCCGAGCGGCTTCCGATGCATCCCTCCCGGCTGTGGTGCCACAGCCGGATGGTCTACCTGCCCATGGCCTATCTGTACGGCCGGCGCGCCACGGTGCCGCTCGATGCGTTGCTTTCCGCGGTCCGCGGGGAGCTCTACGCCGGGACGCCGTGGGAGAAGGTCGACTGGCGTGGCGCGAGGGACCAGGTCGCGCCGACAGATCGCTACGTGCCCCGCTCGAGGCTCGCGCGTATCGCGTTTCGCGTGCTCGACATCAAGGAGCGCTTCGTTCCGTCGCGGCTGCGCAAGCGGGCGCTCGCCCGTGTTCTCGAGATCATCAGGGCCGAGGACGCGGCCACGGACTTCATCTGCTTGGGCCCGGTGAACAAGCTGTTCAACACGCTCGTCTGGCACTTCGAAAACCCCGGCGGCCCCGAGCTTGAGCATCATCTTGCGCGCCTTCCCGACTATCTCTGGCGCGCCAAAGACGGCGTCAAGATGCAGGGCTACAACTCGTCGCAGCTGTGGGACACCGCATTTGCCGCGCAGGCGATGGTCGCCACGGGCCGCCACGGAGAACATCCGGAGGTCCTGCGCGCGGCTCATCGCTTCATCGAGGCGAACCAAGTGGTGGCCGACGTTCCCGATCGCGAACGGGCGTACCGCGACCGGTCGCGGGGCGGGTGGCCGTTTTCGACGCGCGCGCACGGGTGGCCGATCAGCGATTGCACCGCGGAGGGGCTGAAAGCCTCGCTGCTCTTGGCGCCGTTCGTCGACGACCCGCTATCCGCCGAGCGCTTGGCGGCCGCGGCGGAGCTCCTCCTTGAGATGCAGAACCGGGACGGAGGCTGGGCGACGTACGAAAAAACACGCGGCCCCGCGTGGCTCGAGCGATTGAATCCTTCGGACTGTTTCGCCGACATCATGATCGATCCGTCCTACGTCGAGTGCACGTCGGCCGCGGTGCAGGCGCTCGCCGCCTTCCGCGCGCGCTACCCGGGCAAACGCGACGGCGCCATCGGCGCGGCCATCGCGCGCGGGCGTGAATACCTCCTCGGCGCGCAGCGTGGCGACGGGTCCTGGGAAGGGTCGTGGGGGATCTGCTTCACCTACGGCGCCTGGTTCGGGACCTTGGGGCTGCGGGCGGCGGGACTCGCAGCCGACCACCCCGCGCTCTCACGCGCCGCAGCATTCTTGCTCGCCAAGCAGCTTCAAGACGGCGGATGGGGGGAAACACCGGAGAGCTGCCGCTCGCGCGCGTACGTCCACGCCGAAGCGGGCCAAGCCGTGATGACGTCGTGGGCGCTTCTTGCGCTAGAGGCTGCGGGCCGCGGCGGGAGCGAGCCGGCGAGCCGCGGGCTTGCGTTCCTCTCGGCGCGGCAAGGCGCCGACGGGAGTTTCCCCGACGAGCACATCGCGGGCATGTTCAACAAGACGTGCGCGATCCACTACGACAACTACCTCAAGATCTTTCCGCTCTGGGCGATGGCCGTGCTCAGGAATGAACGCGCCTCGCGACGACCATGATGCACGCATCGTGGACCGTCTTGAACGGCGCGGCCGCCGCGTCCGCGAGGACGTCATCGTCGAAGCTCCCGTCTTGCAGCCAGACCAGGCCGACACCCGCGGCCTCGGCGTCTTCGAGAATCTCGCGGGTGACGTCGGGCGGCGTGACGACGTCCACGATGTCAACCGGCTTGGGGACGTCCTCGAGCGAGCGGTAGACGGGCAATCCCGCGATCGTGGCTTCGCTCAGGTTCACCGGGAAGACCTGGTAGCCGTGCTCGATCAGGTCCTCGACGATGATATTCCCGTACTTCCGCGGATCGTTGCTCGCGCCCACCACCGCGATGCGCGTGCCGGTGTTTCTGAGTAGGGCCGTTGCCTCTTCGAGAGCCTGTGCATCGGCTTTCATTTCATTCTCTCCTGTTGCGGATTAGGGGACATTTCCATTTTTCGCGCAAAGCGGTATCCGGGGAGCTTTGCAAGAAAAAGGGAAAGGTCCCCTATCTGCCCCTAGACTGATGGCATGAGGAACATCAGATCACACGCACTCATCGTTGTCGCAGCGGCCCTGGTCGCGTCCGCCGCCGCTGCCGCTTCGAAGCCGATCACCCTGGAGCTCAAGCTCCCCGCCAAGCCCGCGTTTCCTCGGCCGGAGATGGCGGCGCTCCTCACCGCGGGGCCCGTGTCGCTCGCCGTCGTGGATGCGCGCGAGACCGACGACCCCGCCGTCGTCGGCGCGCAACGAGCCAAGGGGAAGGATCTCTACCTCTGGCGCGTCGCGCAGCCGGTCGCGCCGGCGGTCGGGGGGTTGGCGACTCAGCTGCTTCGCGGCTGGTCGATTCAAGTCGCGCCGGAATCGGATTTCGGGCTCCGGCTCTCGCTCACCAGCTACTTCGTCAATGAGAGGTCCGAGACCTTCGGCTCGACCTACGCGGCCGAGGTTCGCTTCAAGGTCGAATTCATCGACAAGGCCGGCAACGTGCTGTGGACCGGCGAGGCGGGCGGCGACGCCACGAGGCCCGGCGTCGACGCGCGCGCCTCGATGTGCAACGAGGCCCTGAGCATCGCGCTTCGCCGTGCGCTCGCTCAGGGGCTGTCGTCGGTGAAGCTCGAGACGGCGGCTCCCGTCGCAGCGCCCCCGGTCGCCATCGAACCCGCTGCGCTTCTCGCCGATCTGACGCGACTCAAGGCCGGAGGCATGGCCGACGACGTCCTCGTCACGTACGTCGAGCAGCGCAAGCTGTCGCGCCCGCTGACGGTAGATGAAATCCTGCAGTGGAAGAACGCCGGCATCCCCGACGCCGCGATCAAGGCCGCGAAGGAATAGGGGACACTCCCCTTTTCGGATGAATTTGCTCCGAATGATCCTCTGAAGGCAGCCCAAACGACGCGTGCGGTCTGGTATATCCAACGCGTCATGCGTGAGTTCTTTCGCGACGCCGAACACCTCTTCCGACTCGCGCTTCTGTTCCTGGCGCTCCTGGTCATCTTCCTCGTCGCCCGGGCCGCCCTGGTTCCCCAGGGGTTCGGCACATACGGCCACTACCGCGCAGGTGCACTCGTCGACGCGCGCAGCCGCCCTCTGGCGTTCGCGGGGCGCGCGGCTTGTCTCGACTGCCACGACGACATCGACGCGGTGAAGAAGACCGGCAAGCATGCCGGGATCGGGTGCGAGGCGTGCCACGGCCCCCTCGAGGCGCACGTCGCCGATCCAGCGACGGTGATCCCGCAAAAGCCCGACGCCAAGACGCTGTGCGTCGTGTGCCACCTCGAGAACCTCGCGAAGCCGAGGGGCTTCCCGCAGATCGACCCCAAGGACCACGCGGGCGACGACAACTGCACGAAGTGCCACAAGCCGCACGCGCCGCTTCCGGTTCAGGAGTAGCCACGATGGAGATAGGCCGCCGCGAGTTCCTCGAAAAGAGCGGGAAGTACATCCTGCTCTTCGGCGCAGCGACGAAGGCCTGGGACTTCATCCTCGCGGGCACGCCCGAGGCCGCGCCCGGCTACGACGTCACGCGCCACTGGTGGGCGTTCTACATCGACATCGAGAAATGCATCGGCTGCGGGAACTGCGTCCGCGCCTGCAAGGCCGAAAACGACGTACTGCGCGAGCCGTTCTATTTCCGGACATGGGTCGAGCGCTACCACATTCCGCCGCCCGATCTCGCGAACCTCCGTGAGGACCGCCTCCCGATCGTCGATTCGCCGAACGGCGGCTACGACGGCTTCCCCGAGCGTTACCGCGACGGAGACGGCTCGAAGAGCTTCTTCGTTCCCAAGATGTGCAACCACTGCACCGACTCCCCGTGCACGCAAGTCTGTCCCGTCGGCGCGACCTTCGACAGCCCCGACGGCGTCGTGCTCGTCGACAAGAGCTACTGCCTGGGCTGCCGCTACTGCGTGCAGGCGTGTCCGTACGGCTGCCGCTACATCGACCCGCGCACGCACACGGTGGACAAGTGCACCCTGTGCTACCACCGGATCACCAAGGGGTTGACCACGGCGTGCTGTGAATCGTGCCCGACGGGCGCTCGCCTTCTCGGAGACTTGAAGGACCCGAAAGATCCCCTCCACGAGCTGCTGCGCACGCAGAAGGTGCAAGTGCTCAAACCGTACCTCGCCACCGGCGCCAAGCTCTCGTACAGGGGCTTGGACGGCGCCGTGCGTTAGGCGCAAGGAGCGGAAACG
>JAYUCM010000250.1:0-9074 GCA_043740355.1 Acidobacteriota bacterium
GATCTCGACCTCCCGGCGGCGGACGACGGCTTCTTCTACCTCGTGCGCGGGCACGACGCGGGCTGCGGTGGGGGCGGTTCGCTCGGCACGGACGGGAACGGCGCGCCCAGGCCGTCGGCCTGCCCCTAGGCGCCGGACGCCAAAGGCGGCTCTAGCGTTCTTCCCGCGCCCGGTAGCGCAGGACGTGTACGGTCTCGAGCGTGATCAGCCCTTCCACCACCATCTCGTCGAGCACGGGAAGGAAGTCGTGGATCTTGTTCTCGACGTCCACGATCTCGATGATCATCGGGAGGTCCTCGGAGAGGCGCAGGATCTTCGAGGTGTGGATGTGGGAGTTGGCACCGAAGCCCATGGGCCCGCGCAACACCGTGGCGCCCGCCAGGCCGTGCTCGCGCGAGGCGAGGACGATCGCCTCGTAGAGCGGTTTTCCGTGCCACCGGTCCGATTCGCCGATGAAGATCCGGAGTAGCTTCCCTTCGCCTTCGAGCTTCATCCCGCCGTCCCCGGCGCCTATCCTATGCGATCATGGTGCCGCGATGGAGAAGGCGTACAAGAACAACGACTTCCTGATGAGCCGCGACGCGCGCCCACTCAGGATCCTCAGCGAGTACGTCGAGCCCCAGGCGCGCTTCGCGCGCTACAAGGTCTCCGACACCGTCGTCTTCTTCGGATCCGCGCGCGCGCTGCCTTCCGAGAGAGCGGCGGAAGCCCTGGTCAACGCGAGGGCGACCGGGAACGCCGCGGCGATCGCGAGGGCCGAGGGGGGGGTGCTCCTCGCGCGTTACTACGAGGACGCGCGGACGCTCGCCCGATCGATGACCGAGTGGTCGAAGTCCCTCTCGCACACCAGCCGGCGTTTTCTCGTGTGCTCGGGAGGCGGCCCCGGAATCATGGAGGCTGCCAACCGCGGGGCGTCGGAGGCCCACGGCATCTCGATCGGCCTCGGGATCTCGCTTCCCGACGAGCCCACCATGAACGAGTACATCACGCGGGAGATGGGTTTCGAGTTCCACTACTTCTTCATGCGGAAATTCTGGTTCGTCTATCTCGCGAAGGCGCTCGTCGTCTTTCCAGGCGGATTCGGCACGATGGACGAGCTGTTCGAGCTGCTCACGCTCGTGCAGACGCGGAAAAGCAGCAAGACGATGCCGATCGTGCTGTACGGACGGGAGTTCTGGAGCGAGGTCCTCAACTTCGACGCCCTCATCCGCTGGGGAACGATCGACGCGCGGGATCTCTCGCTCTTTCACGTGGCCGACACTCCCGACGAGGCGTTCGCGCACCTGACGCGCGAGCTGGCCACCCTGTACGGAGACAAGGACGCGGAGGTACCCTCCGTCTAGGCTGATCGTGCCGCCGATACGAGTCAACATCGTTCGTGGCGTTGCGTGGCTCCGCCTCGCGATGCGACGCCGTTTTCGCCAGGACGACCGCGCTTACGGGATCGTGCTGACGCTGGCGGTCGGCGCGTTGGGAGCCGTCGCCGCCGTCTTGGTACGCTACGTCGGCCTCGCGGTCCAGTGGATCGTCCTCCACGACGCTCACGAGCCGCTCCGTGCGGCGCGCGCGATCGGCTTCCCGATGATCGTTCTGATCCCCGCGGCGGGCGGCGTGCTCTACGGCCTGCTCATACGGTTGTTCCGCCCCGGCCGCAGCGGCGAAGGAACTTCGGAAATCATGGAGGCGGTGTCGCTGTCGGGCTCCGCGCGACTCGACCTCCCGGGTTCGGTGAAGAAATCGATCGCCTCGGTCGTCCTGAACGCGCTCGGCGGCTCCGTCGGTCGCGAAGGGCCGATCGTGCAGCTCGCCTCCGCGGGCGCATCGCGCCTGGCTCAGGCGCTCCGCGTCCCGCTCGAGCGGCGGCGCGTGTTGATCGGCTGCGGGGCGGCGGCGGGGATGGCGGCCGCCTACAACGCGCCGATCGGCGCCGCCATGTTCGTGATGGAAATCGTCCACGGGAACTTCGCCCTCGAGATCTTCGGGCCGGTGGTTCTCGCGTCGGTGACCGCGACCATGGTCTCGTGGGGTGCCTTCGGCTCGGCCCCCCTCTACCCGGTGCCCCTCGTTCCCGCGCCCGCCCTGGTCGCGCTCCCGCTCTTCGCGCTGTTGGGAGCGCTGGTCGCCTGGACCGGGTTGGTGTTCCGCAGCGCGGTCGAGGCCGCCGAGCGGCTCTTCAAGAGGATTCCCCTGCCGCTCGAGGCGCGCGCGGCGACGGGGGGTTTGGTCGTGGGGCTCCTCGCCTGGTGGATCCCCGAGGTGTGGGGGAACGGATACGACGGCGTGCGCGAGGTCTTGGCCGGAATGATCGCGCCGGCGGTGCTGATACCGCTGCTGATCGCCAAGATCGCGGCGACGTCGTCGTCTTTGGGATCGGGCGGATCCGGCGGCGTGTTCACGCCCGCCCTTCTCATCGGCGCCGCGGCAGGGGGGGTGTTCGGGCTCGGGACCGAAGCGGCCATCCCGGGATTGCACGTCGCGCCGGTGTTCTTCGTGCTCGCAGGGATGACCGCGGCGATCGCCTCGACGACTTTCGCGCCGATCACCGCGATGATCATGGTGTTCGAGATGTGCCAGAACTACGGTGCCGTGATGCCGCTCGCCGTCGTCACGGTGACGGCGACGTGGGTGTCGCGCAGCCTGCGGCGCGATTCCATCTACACCGAAGCGCTACGGCGCCGCGGCGTCGATTTCGACGTCGCTTTCGAGCAGATGGCGCTCGCGTCGTTGCGCGCCGAGGACCTGATCCGCACGGACACGCTGACCGTCGGCGCCGACGCTCCCGTCGCCGAGGTGCTCGAGATCTTCGCGCGCAGCCGCGGCACGGCGGTGTACGTGACGCGCGACGCCCGGCTGGTCGGCGCGATCGACCTCCGCGATGCGTTCCAGGTCGCCGACCCGACGCGGCGGCGCGAGAGCCTCACGGCGATCGATCTCGTGCGGGACGTCCCGCGCGTCACGCCGCGGACGCCGCTCGACGAGGTGATGCGGCGCTTTTCGCAGCTCGAGCTGGCGCAGCTCCCCGTCGTCGCCCTCCACGACCTCGATCATCTCATCGGCACCGTCGCGCGCCGCGACGTCGTGTCCGCTCTCGACCGCGAAGTGCTGCGGCGGCGGATGCTGCTCGCCCAGTACCTGGGCGCCAACGTGCCGTCGGAATTCGGCGCACGCCGGGGCAATGATCTGGCCATCGACGAGCACCCCGTTCCGGCCGCATGGATCGGGCAAACCCTCCAGCGGTTGGACCCGTACCGCACGAGCGGCCTGTTCGTCCTCGCCGTCAAGCGGACGGACGAGCCCGAGGCCGGGGAGCTCACGCCCGTTCCCATCGACCACATGTTTCAGGAGGGAGAGCGCGTGGTCCTGCTCGGTTCGAACTCCGCCCTCAATCACGCGCGCGTCTGATATGGTCCGCCGGCGGAGGCTGACGTGGCGCAAACCGTGCGCACGGTCGAAGCGGGTGCACAGGACGCCGGGCGCACGGTTCAGCGCTTGATGCACGAGCGCTTGGGCGTCTCGAACGCCGAGGCGAAGGGACTCATCGCCTCCGGATGCGTCGCGCGCAACCGGCGCACGGTGACCAAGCCCGACGAGCGTGTCGGGGCCGGAGACCGCGTCGAGGTCGCGGCCGAGGCGGGGCGCAAGTACAGCACGGCGGCGCACGCGCCGCGCGGCGGCGCCGGGTGGCGCGTCGTGCACGAAGACGACGATTTGATCGTCGTCGACAAGGAACCGGGGCTGCTCACCGTGCCGACCGGGGCGCCCGTCGGCGACTCGCTCGAAGAGCTGCTCCTCGCCTCGTACCGGAAGCGGGGGCACAAGAAGCCGGCCCTCCACGTCGTGCATCGCATCGACCGCTTCACCTCGGGGCTCGTCGTCTTCGCCCGCAACCACCCTGCGGCGATGGAGCTGAGGCGCCAATTCAAGGAACGGACGCCGGAGCGAATCTACCTCGCGGTGGCGGAGGGGAAGGTCGAGCCCGATCGCGGGCGCCTGACGCACGCCCTCTCAGAGCACCCGAAGAGCCTGAAGATCCACGTGGTCGCGAAGGCGAGCGAGGGCCGCCTCGCCTCAATGCGCTATCGCGTGCTCGAGCGCTTCGCTCATGCGACGCTGCTCGAGGTCACCCTCGAGACCGGCCGTCGCAACCAGATCCGCGTGCAGCTCGCGGCGGAGGGGCACCCCGTCGTCGGCGACTTTTCGTACGGTCGTCCGTCGCTCCTGATTGCGCGCGTCGCGCTTCACGCGCACCGCCTGGCGTTCGACACGCCGCGGGGACGAAAGCACGTGCAGTTCGAATCGCCCGCTCCGGCGGACCTCAAGAGGCTGCTGACGAAGCTGAAAGGCGGAGCGACCGTAGCCGCAGAGCCGGGAACGCCCGCGCTAGTCGGAAAAGAGGACGAGCACGCCGGTGTACGTGAACAGGTGGTTCGCGCCCCGAAGCGGGGCGATCTCCGCGTTGCACGAAAACCCGAGCAGCGGCACGCCGGGAAGGTGCCGCGCCAGCGCCGCTGAATCGACGCCTTCGCGACCGTACAGAGACCGGCCGCGGGCGAGGCAGTTGAAGTAGAGCCCGAACTTGTAGCCGCCGGATGGCTCGGCGGCCGCGACCCGCTCGGCCATGCGCAACACGTCCTCCTCCGCGGCGGACGGCTCGCGCAGCGCGAACAGGATCGACTGTCCTTCCTCGCACGTGGCGGCGACCGCGATGACGCCCGTGTCCGGATCGACGGCGACGATGTTGCGCACGAGGTATTCGCCGGGTCGAAGGACCGACTCCCCCGGCTCGGGGAGCAGCGCGATCGTCAGGGCGTTCATCGTCGATTCGGGATCGTCGAAGAACTGCGACGGGGCCGCGGCGCGAAGCGCTTCGTACGCGCTGATCCCGTCCACCTCGAGCAGGAGGTTCTCGTGGGCTCGGGTGATCCGCATCGGCGCCCCGAGCGGGCGGCAGCCCTGGGTCAGCGCGAGCTGGTGCCGGAACGTCCCGCCGAGACGCAGGCCCGACACGCACCCCGAGCTCGCCTGGGACCCGCTGAATTGAAAGGTCGCCCCGCCGGGGAACGCGGACGACGCGGCGCCTCCCGCGACCGGAACGGGCCCCAGCGTCGCGTCGAGCCCTTGGAGCAATCGGTCGGGGCGG
This sequence comes from Acidobacteriota bacterium, assembly GCA_043740355.1. Classification (GTDB taxonomy): domain Bacteria; phylum Acidobacteriota; class Polarisedimenticolia; order Polarisedimenticolales; family DASRJG01; genus DASRJG01. The sequence goes on from JAYUCM010000250.1 coordinate 5,141, forward strand.
ATGACGTGCGGGTCCGGCCACACCAGGACGAGATCGTCGGTGCCCCTCGACGTGAGCAATCGTTGACCCGCCTCCCGCCCCGCCGTGAGGCCGGCGTCGCCGGTGTCTTGAAACAGGAACGGCGTGCCGCGGATCGCATCCGAACGGACCGCGAGCACGCCGATCGCCGGCCCGGCTTCGATCTCGAGCGGACCGACGAGCACGCCCGCGGCCGAGCAGCCGGCGACGTACGGCGTCGAGACGGCGCCGGAGATCGCGTCGACCAGGTCGGGAAGAGCCTCGCCGTGCTCCGCGGTCGCGAAAACGATCGCGAAGTCGGCGCGCCGGTCTTCGAGCGACGCGACCGCTTGCTCGGCCGCTTCGTAGGCCGCGCGTTTCGTGGTCGACGAGGTGGACAGGCCGACACCCGCGCAGATCATGGATGGACTGTAGCAGAGCGGTTCCGGGCAGAATATATTTGAGAAGCCCGGCAGCCCGCCGGCGCCCCGAGGTGACCCGTGACGTTTCGCCGTGGTGTTGTCCCGCTCGTCGTCGCGCTCCTCTCCTTGACGAGTGCGCGCGCGGCGGACGCCGACACGATCTTCCCCTGCGGCGACACCATGCGCGAAGGGGTCGAGTTCTGGAAGAACGTCTGGACGAAGTGGACGCTCGGCCAGGTGGTGCTGCACGACACCGACCACCCCTCGATCGTCTACGAAGTCTTCGACCTTCCCCCGCCCGCCGGTGAGACCTACACCGACGAGCAGCGCGAGTACGTCAAGGGGAGGCGCGAAGCGCTCCAGGCGCGCCTTGCGGCGATCGAGCAGGAGGTCGCCGACGGGACGCCGCTTGCGGACGACGAGAAGACGCTCGCGCTCACGATCACCGAGACCGCGGGGAGCGCCGCGATCGCCGGCGCATCGCAGCGCGTCCGCTCGCAGCGCGGCCTGAGGGAGCGCTTCCGCCGCGGGCTCGAGATCAGCGGCCGTTACCACGACGCGTTCGTCGCCGTCTTTCGCGAGGCGGGCCTTCCCGAAGATCTCGCCGACCTCCCGCACGTCGAGTCGTCGTTCCAGACGGCGGCGCGGTCGTCGGCCGGCGCGGTCGGCGTGTGGCAGTTCACCCGCGGCGCGGCGCGGAAGTTCATGCGGCTGACTCCGGCCCTCGACGAGCGGCTCGATCCGGTCGCCTCCGCGCGCGGCGCCGCACGCTACTTGAAGGCGGCCTTCGACGAGCTCGGTTCGTGGCCGCTCGCGATCACCGCGTACAACCACGGCATCGAGGGCATGATGGCCGCGCGCGATCGGTTCGGCCTGGACTTCGCGCGAATCTTGGACGAGTACGACGGCCGCACGTTCGGCTTTGCGTCCAAGAACTTCTACAAGGAGTTTCTCGCCGCGCGAGAGGTCGCCAACGATCGGGCGACGTACTTCCCCGAGGGCCTCGTATCCGAATCGCCGCTTACGCACGATCGCGTGAGCATCGACCGGCCTACGCCGGCGGGACGCCTGGCGTCACGCTACGGCGTCTCGCTCCGCGGACTCGTGGCCATCAACCCGGCCTGGACGGCGCGGGCCGTTCACGGCAAATCCCTTCTCCCCGCGGGAACCGAGATCTGGCTGCCGGAGGGCACGCTCGAACGCGTCGCCAACCTTCGGAAGCGAGCCAAGCCGCCGACCAATTTTTCGCGCTGAGGACAAGGGGAGTATCCCTTCAGTCCCGCGTGCTATCGTCGCCGGCCGGTGGAACCTCGATGATCCCGAAGAAAGCCTCGTTTCGCGGAAGGGATCGGCGCCCCGAAACCGCACGCCCGCCTGCGCGCAAGCGCATGTCCGGGGCGCCCGCCGCGAAGGTCGTCGTGGACCGTCTCGGACCGCTGCACGCCGAGATCGTCGTCGTCGGCCGCGAGCTGCTGCGCGGTCAGCTGAGAGACGGCAACGCATCGTGGATCGCGGGAGAGCTGACCCGGCGCGGGGCGCTCGTGCACCGCGTCACGATCGTCGACGACCTCGAGCGGTCGATCATGAACGCGGTCGCCGAGGCGCGCGAGCGCGGCGTCCACTTGATCGTCACGACCGGGGGCTTGGGTCCGGCGCAGGACGACCGGACTCTCGCCGGGCTCGCCGAAGCGCTGCGCCTACCGCTCGCGCTGAGCCCGCCGGCGCGCGACATGGTCGAGGCCGCGTACAGGGCGCTCAAGGTCTCCCGGGTCGTCGGAAACGCCGGCTTGAGCTCCGCACGCCAGAAGATGTGCCTCCTTCCCGTCGGCGCCGAGGTCCTTCCGAATCCAGCCGGCGTCGCGCCCGGGATGATCCTTCGACTGACCGGCGGCGCAGCGGTCGTTTCCGTCCCCGGCCGTCCCGAGGAGTCGAAGGCGGTTTTCGAGGCCGCGATGGTCCGCCTGCGCGATCTCTTCCCGATGCGCGCGTCGGCCGAGCGCGAGCTCGAAGCCCCGACGTCGGACGAGTCCGCCATGCGTCCCGTCCTCGACCGGCTGACGGAGGAGTTCCCCGGCGTGTGGGTGAAGTCGCATCCCCCGGCGACCCGCCGCAAGGACCCGATCCGCGTGACGCTCCAGTCGTTCGCGGCGACGCAGAAAGAGGCCGACACACTCGTCGAGGGGGCGCTGCGCCGCCTTCTCGCGTTGGCGGGAAGCCGCTAGCCGGGCCGCCGCCGTGAGGTTGAGATGGCACGTTGTGCGATCGCGTTCGCCCTGGCGGCACTAGTGGCTCCGCTCGTCGGCGCCGCACCGCCCCGTCCCTCGATCCCCCCGTCCGTCGTCGAGGCGACGGTCGCCAAGATCGTGGCCGCACGCGGCGGGCCTGCGGCGGCCCGCGCACGCCGGGGCGTGACCCAGGTCGCGCAGCGCTGGTTCGCGGACGACGGCGACGCTGCGACGTTCACCGCGTTCTGCGCGGAGAACTTTCTCGCGGACGACGTCGCGCTGGCGGCGAACTTCGCCCGCCTCGAGGCCGCGATGGAGCAAGTCGACGGACACTTGCTCGAAGTGCGCCGCATGCTGCTCACGCCGCAGGATCTGGACACCGGGCCCGTCTCCAGCTTGGACTTGAAGTTGGGCGATCTCGACCTCGGCGCCCACGTCGACGACGACCTCTTCCGGACGAAGGCCGCGTTCTTCGCGCTGCTGAACTACCCCGTAAACACCCTGTCCGAGCGCCTCGCGGACGGCGGCGCGTGGACGCGCGCGAGCTGGGCCCGCTCCCGCATGATGGACCGGTGGGCGGTGCGCTTGCCGGCGGAGATCGGTCAGAAGGCGACGACGGCGTTCACCGCGGCCGACCAGTACATCGCCGGCTACAACATTCAGATGAACCGGCTGGTCGATGGCCAGGGCAAGTCGTTCGGCTTTCCCGCAGGGCCGGCGCTCATCACGCATTGGGGCCTGCGCGACGAGCTGAAAAGCCACTACGGCGAGGGCGCGGAAGGGCTCGCCAAGCAGCGCGCGATCCAGAAAGTGATGGAGCGTATCGTGCGCCAGGAGATCCCCAAGGCCGCGATCGGCAGCCCGGACTTCTCTTGGAATCCCTACGCCCCTGCTACCCCCGGCGAGCGCGAGCCCGACACGCGGTACGAGAAGCTGCTCGGGGTGTTTCGCGCCGTGCGCGCGGCGGACCCGTATTGCCCCACGGCCCCGACGTTCATCCAGCGCAAGTTCGAGCTCGATCGGCAGATCCCCGAAAAGCAGGTCGAAGATCTGCTCGTCTCCGTGCTCGCGTCGAACGAAGTGAAGCGGCTCGCCGCGTTGATCGAGAAACGCCTCGGCCGGCCGCTCGAGCCGTTCGACATCTGGTACGCCGGATTCTCCTCGCGCGCGGGGAAGAGCGAAGCCGAGCTGGACGCCATCACGAAGGCGAAGTATCCGACGGTGGCGGCGTTTCAGGACGGCCTGCCTGCGATTCTCACCGGCCTCGGCTTCACCCCCGAGAAAGCACGC
>JAYUCM010000251.1:0-9011 GCA_043740355.1 Acidobacteriota bacterium
CGGGACGATCTTCCACGATCAGGCGAGTCTCGAGGATCGGCTCTCCACGCTCGGGGCGCGCGTCAAGACGGTCGACGACCCTTCCGTTCCCTTCGACGACTACTACACCACCCCGGAATTCTCGTGGCTGCGTCTCGAAGCTCCGGCGGCGCAGTGGCGGGAAGCGGTCGGGCTTCTCGCCGAGATGGTGCGGTTCCCGGCGTTGACCGCGGAGGCGCTCGACGAAGCCCGCCGCGACGTGCGGGAGCGCGTGGCGCGCCGCGACGGATCGCCGCGGGAGGTCGCGGCGGCCGCGCTCGACACCCTGCTGGCGCCGGGACACGCGCTGACGAAGCCGGTCTACGGGACGGAAGGCTCGCTGCAGGCGATCACGCTCGACCGGTTGAAGGCCCATCACGCGGCGTACGTCGCCGGACGGCGCGCGATCGCGACCGTCGTCGGTCCCATCGGGACCGCGGAGGTCGTGCGGACGCTTCAGGCGGATTTCGGTCCGCTCCCCGCGGGCGAGCCGCCGGAAACGGCGGCGCTTCCACCGCTTCCGCAGCAGGCGTTGTCGGTTGCGGCGACGCTCGGGAAGAGCCAGGCGTATCTCGCCATGGGGACCGTCCTCGACGTTCCGCCCGAGGATCGAGCCGCCCTGACGATCGCGGTCGCCATGCTCTCGGACCGGCTGGCGTTCGACCTGCGCGAGACCCAGGGCCTCGCGTACTCGATCGGCGCTTCGGTCCGTCCATGGGGAGGCCGCACCCGCCTGGATGTCGGGATGGGGACTCGCGCCGAAAACGTGGACGCAGCGCGCGCCGCGATCGAAAGCGGCATGCGTGCGTTTCGAGACGCGAGCCCTTCGACCGCCGACGTCCTACGGGCCGTCAATGTCGCGCGCGGCGCCGCGCTGATGAGGCGGATGACGCGGATCAGCCTCGCGTACGAAGCCGGGATCGAGGTCCTGCGAGGGCGTCAGCCCGGCGACGAGCGGCGCTTCGTCGATTCGTTGCGCGAAGTGCGGGCCGCGGACGTCAAGCGCGCGGCGGCGGCGTACCTCAACCCCGAGCGGCTGGCCGCCGCCGTCGTCCGCTGACCGAGGCGACCATGAAGCTGAGAGCAACCGAAAGCGAGGCTCCCTCGCGCATCGATCTGGCCGGCGGGACGCTCGACATCTGGCCGATCTCGCAGCTGATCGAGGACGCCGTCACGGTCAACCTGGCCGTCACGCTGTCCGCGCACGCGATCGTGACGCCTCGTCGGGACCGCCGGATCGAGATCGTCAGTGTCGATCGCGGCCGCAACGTCCTGCACGAGCTGCCGCTCGGGGTTTCCGCCTTTCGCGGGCCGCTGTCGTGGCTTACGCGGCTGACCCACGCGTTCGCCGCCGGAATCCCGTTGACGCTGACCTGCCGTGCGGAAGCCCCGGCGGGCGCGGGACTGGGCGGATCCTCGGCGCTCGGGATCGCCGTCGGCGCCGCGCTCGCTCGCGCCGTCGGGGAGCGGCTTTCGAAGGACGCGCTCTTGCTGCGGGTCATGAACTTGGAGACGCGCGAGATCGGGGTGCCGACCGGGAATCAGGACTACCTTGCGGCGCTCTGGGGCGGGCTGTCCGCCTACCATCACCGCCTCGACGGGGTAGCGCGCCAGCCGCTGCCGCATGCCTACGCCCTCGCGAGCCGGCTCGTCCTCGCTTACACCGGCCAGCCGCGGCAATCGGGGTTCAGCAACTGGGACATGTTCCGCCGGTACGTCGAGAAGGAGCCTGCCACGACGCGACGCATGGAGACGATCGCCAAGCTCTCGCGCTCGATGCGCGATGCGCTGCTCGCGGGAGACCTCGACGAGGCGGGGCGTCTTCTCGGCGCGGAAGGCAGGCTTCGCTACAGCCTCGCGCCGTCGGTCGCGACGGCGGCGCTTCGCGCGGCCGACGTCGCCGCGCGGCGCGCGGGTGCGCTCGGCGCGAAGGTGTGCGGCGCCGGAGGCGGCGGCTGCCTGGTGGCGTTCGCGCGCGAGGGCCGCCGGGACGACGTCGCCCGGGCGATCGCCCGAACCGGAGCCAGCGTGCTCGCCGTCTCGGTGGCGCGGCGCGGCGTGCTGTTCAGCGGATCGTGACGGGGATCGTCAGCTCGGTCTTGGCGGGAGCGCAGTAACCGGAGGCTGCGACGCAATAGAAATAGCTCAGCTTCCCGCGAATCTCGTGCCGCCCCTTCGCCGCTAGCGGGTCGAGGTGCAGCGTGAGCGTCAGAGGGTCCACCCCGCCGTGGAAATAGTTCGCGTCGAGCTGATCCGGACGCGGCGCCGCGGCATTGCCCAGCGACTGTTCGGCGGCATCCACGAGCCCCGGGACCGCGGGAATCTGAACCTTGATTTTGGGATACTTGTTCATCTTGATCCCCGGCTTGGGTAGGAGTCGGACGGTCACAGACGCGTCGGACCCCGCGCCGACGGCCTCGGGTGAGACCGCCACGGCGACCTTGACCGGGGGTTCGAGGGCGGCCGAAAGGCTGTCGGGGGCGGCTCCGCCCAGGGACACGGTGACGGCCAGGATCGCGAGAAAGGGGCTCAGGGTCTTCATCCCGTTCATTCTAGGGAGGCCCCGCCCGCCCCGCAACGCGATCGGTCGGACGAACCCGAGTTGTCGGGCCCAGGTTGTGGCGGTACACTCCCCTTGCGTTCGACCGTCTCCTTGCGCGGGAGGATTCCATGGTGACGAAGACCTTCGGCCGGATCGTTCCGGTGCTCGCCTTCGCTGGGCTGCTTCCTCTGGCGGCGTTCGCGGATGAAGTCGTCCACTTCACGAACGGCGCCGAGATGACGGTACGGGCCCACGCGCTTGAAAACGACAAGGCGATGGTTCGACTCGATCTCGGAGGAAACAGCTTCATCGCCTTTCCGATGTCGATGGTCGAGACGATCGTGAGCGCGGGGAGGAACGTGTTCGTCAACCCCGGGTTCCATCCGTCGAATCAGGCGATCGCGGGAGGCTCCGTGAGCGTCGCCGATACGACGGTGCGCGGTATCGAGGGTCCCGCCGGCTTGGTTCCTCGACCGGACGGCAAGGGTCACGCGGGCGTGATGCTCGGCGAAGCCGCCGACAACATCCAGTCGGGCTCGTCGATGGGCGCGCTGACCAATGACACCGCGGTCAACCAGCGGCGCCGGTTCAACCCCGCGTACCAGCTGCCCCCGGGTGGGGCCCCACAGGTCATCATGCCGCCGTCACTGCCGTCGCGCGGGCCGGTCGCGCTTGCGTTGGTCGGGGCTCCCCGTTCCACGGAACAGCTGGTCCCTCCGCCTCCTCCGCCCGCTCCGGACAATCCGCCCGCGGAAGATCCCGCTCCCGAGGATCCCCCCGACACGCCTTAGACCGATGGGTCTCGTCCTGGGAGTCACGGGCCCGAACGCCGCGGGCAAAGGCGAGGTGTCCGCCTACCTGAAGACGCTCGGTTTCGAAGTCCATTCCCTCTCGGACATCGTCCGCGAGGAAGCTGCGGCGCGAAGACTCCCGCCCGAGCGCGAGCATCTCATCCGCATCGGAACGCTCCTGCGCGAGCAGGGTGGGCTCGGCGTTCTCGCGGAACGGTTGATTCCCCGGCTGGGGGCGCGGGACGTCGTCGATTCGATCCGGAATCCGGCCGAGGTCGCGACGTTGAGGAACGTGCCGGGATTCGTCCTCGTCGGCGTCGACGCACCGGCCAGCCTGCGCTTCGCACGCTCGCGTCTGCGGGCACGGCCGGGCGATCCGGAATCGTTCGAGGAGTTCCTGGCGCGCGAGCGGCAGGAGAACAGCGCGAACCCGGCCGGCCAGCAGCTCCGTGCGACGTTCACGCTCGCGGATCACGTCGTCGATAACGACGGCGACCTCGGCGACCTGCATCTCAAGATCGACGAGCTCCTCCGGCAGGTCCGCTCGGCGCTCGCGCCATGAACGCGCACCGAACGCCGCACGCCGGACCGGGGGACGCGACCTTGGGCCTCGCGTTCGGTTTGCTGACGGTCAGCGATACGCGCGGCAGCGGCGACGATGTCTCGGGTAGGGTGATGCGCGAGCTCGTCTCAGCCTCGGGCCACCGCGTGCACCACACGGCGATCGTGCCCGACGATCCCACGGCGGTGCGCGATCAGGTCGCGGCGTGGGCGCTCGACCCGTCGTGCGACGTCGTCGTCACCTCGGGAGGCACCGGGTTGTCGGCGCGCGACCGCACCGTCGAAGCCGTCGCCGCGCTGTTCGACATCCGCATCGACGGTTTCGGCGAGCTGTTCCGTCTGCTTTCGTTCGAGGAGATCGGAAGCGCCGCGATGTTGAGTCGCGCCGCCGCGGGCGTCGTCCGCGGAACGCCGATCTTCCTGCTCCCCGGCTCGCCGAAAGCGGTGACCCTTGCGATGACGAGGCTCGTCTTACCCGAGATCGCGCATGTCGTGGGCGAGCTGCGGCGTTAGTGGGGGTCAAAAAAAGGGGAGTGTCCCCTTTTTCCAGTCAGTTCTGAAACTTGGGGTCGGGCGGGGCCTCCGAGGTCGTGACGGGACCGAACCGCTGCTCGTACCGCGTGAGGTTCTCCGCGAGTGCGGCGACCATCCGTTTGAGATGGCCCGGGCTGACGATGACGCGGGCGGTCACGATCCCCTCGGGGGGGCAGACGTTGATGAAGTCGATCACGAACTCCTCGCGGCTATGGCGGACCACCATCTGGTTCGCGTACACGCCGCGGAGGATCTCCTCCGGAATCTTGATGTGGATGTCGCGCTCGTCGGCCATGGTGCCCCCTCCGCGGTTATCCTATCCCGGCCTGCTAGAGTGGGCACGAATCCATCGACCCTGAGGAGCCATCATGGCCATCGTCACGTGCACACGCTGCAAGAACGCGAAACAGGGTCTCGAGCGCGCGCCGATACCCGGTGAAGCGGGGCAGGCCATCCTCGCGAACGTCTGCGCCTCCTGCTGGAAGGAGTGGCTCGCGATGCAGGTCAAGTACATCAACGAGTATCGCCTCAGCCCTCTCGACCCGCGTCACTTCGAGTTCCTGATCGAGCAGGCCCGCGCCTTCCTCATGCTCCCCGGAGCGGAAGCAGGAGCGCCCGAACCGGGAACGCCGGGCCGATGAAGAGCGGGCTCGACGTTCGACTGGCGGCCGCGATCGACGGGATGCGCCGCGACGGCGTCTACAAGAAGTTGAACCATCTCGACAGCCCGCAGTCGGCCTGGGTCACGATGGAAGGTCGCGGGCGCGTCCTGATCCTCTCCTCGAACAACTATGCGGGACTCTGCGATGTGCCCGAGCTGATCGAGGCGGGAAAGGCCGCTCTCGACCGTTTCGGCGCCGGCACCGGATCGGTCCGCTTCATCTGCGGCACGTTCACCATCCACCGGGAGCTGGAGACCGCGCTCGCGCGCTTCGTCGGCACGGAGGCAGCGCTTTCCTACGTGTCCTGCTGGACGGCGAACGAAGGTCTGATGCCGACGTTCCTCGACGAACAGGACGTCGTCATCTCGGACGCCTTGAACCACGCCAGCATCATCGACAGCGTGAGGCTCTGCAAGGCGTCGCGCCGCGTGTACAAGCACGCGGACATGGCGGAGCTCCGGGAGATCCTCGAGGAGACCGCAAAAGCCCGGACGCGGTTCATCATCACGGACGGCGTGTTCAGCATGGAGGGAGACATCGCCAACCTCCCCGAGATCGTCGCGTTGGCGCGCGCTCACGACGCGGTTTGCGCCGTCGACGACTCCCACGGGACCGGAGTCCTGGGCGCGACGGGGCGCGGCACCGCCGAGCATCACGGCCTGATCGGCGAGGTGGACGTCATCACCTCGACGCTCGGCAAGGCGCTCGGCGGGGCGGCCGGCGGGTTCACGGCGGGGTCGGCCGCTCTCGTCGACACCTTGGTTCAGCGATCGCGCCCACAATTGTTCTCGAATGCGCTCCCCCCGACGGTCGCCGCGAGCGCCCTCGCGGCGGTGCGCTATCTCGAGGCGCATCCGGATCGCGTGGCGCGGCTTCACGCCAACGCGCGCTACTTCCGATCGAGCCTCGAGGAGATGGGCTTGCGCCCGCTGCCGGGTGAAACGCCGATCGTCCCGATCATTCTGGGAGAGACGGCGAAGGCGATTCGCGCGAGCGAGATGCTGCTCGACGAGGGCGTGTTCGTCACGGGTTTCGGCTTTCCGGTCGTGCCGCAAGGGCACGCCCGCGTTCGTTGTCAGATCTCGGCCGCGCATACCAAGGACGATCTCGAGTTCGCGCTGGCCGCGTTCAAGAGGGTGGGCGCGAAGCTAGGGCTGATCTGAGGAAGGCGCGTCGAACGTCACCAGGACCTCCTGGTCCGAGAGGCGCTGCAGCTGCACGATGCGCCAGCCGAGGTCGAGCTTCCGCCTCACGCGCTCGTCGGCATACGCTTCCCGCCCGCTCCGAAGGGGAAGCTGGAGCTGCACGCGCTTCGTTTCGGCCAAGGGTCGATCCTCCGGAAAGAAGGAGAATAGGCGCCCGCCGGCAGGCGGCGCAACCTGTTGACGAACGCGGGGCCGTACCGTACCTTTCAAACGGAGGAAAGACCATGATCCAGTTGAGCGAGCGGGCCGTCAGCAAGGTGAAAGAGCTTCTGACGACGGACAACAAGACCGGCTACGGGCTGCGCGTTGCGGTCCAGGGCGGCGGTTGCTCGGGATTCCAATACGGGCTGACCTTCGACAATGAAGAAAAGCCGAACGACAACGTCCTCGACATCGACGGCCTCAAGGTTTACGTCGACGCGATGTCCGGCATGTACCTCGACGGCGTCAAGATCGACTTCATCGAGAGCCTCGAGGGATCGGGGTTCAAGATCGAAAATCCGAACGCCAGCGGGAGCTGCGGGTGCGGTCAAAGCTTCCAGGCGTAACAAACGTCGAGCTCCGTTGACGCCCTCCTTGCCCACCGTTACCCTCCCCGCATGGCGATTCTCCCGTCCCTAGAGCGCGTCGAGGGCGCGCTCGCACCCTACGCGCAAACGAGCGCGCTTTCGCGCGGCCGCCGCCATCCGGAAGCCCATCACGGCTACCGTTCGCTGTATCAACGGGATCGCGACCGGATCGTCCATGCGCGAGCGTTTCGCCGTCTCGAATACAAGACGCAGGTCTTCGTCAATCACGAGGGGGATCACTACCGCACGCGCCTGACGCACTCGATCGAGGTGAGCCAGATCGGGCGGACCGTCGCGCGCGCACTGGGGCTGAACGAAGACCTCGTCGAGTCGTTGGCGCTCTCCCACGATCTCGGGCACACGCCGTTCGGTCACCTCGGCGAGGACGTGCTGGCCGACTTCATGAAGGACCACGGCGGCTTCAACCACAATCGCCAGACGTTGCGCATCGTCGAGCACCTCGAGGAGCGCTACCCCGATTTTTCGGGACTGAATCTGACGTGGGAAGTGCGCGAGGGAATCGCGAAACACTCCGGGCCCATCGGCCCTGCCGAAGCGGCGGAATTCGCGGAATACGAGCCCACCCGCCTGCCGCCGCTGGAATCGCAGCTCATCGATCTCGTCGACGAGATCGCGTACAACCATCACGACATCGACGACGGCCTGTCGTCCGGACTCTTGGACACCGACGCCCTGGCCGACGCGGTGCCGCTCTTCGGCGAGCCGCTCCGCCGCGCGCGCGCGCGCTGGCCGCAGGCGGACCCCCGCCGTGTCAGGACCGTGGCGCTTCGCGGCTTGATCAACGCTCTCGTGACCGACCTGATCGAGACCACCGGATCGGGAATCCTTGCGGCGGGTGTCTCGACGCTCGAAGACGTCCGGGATGCCGGCCGCCCTCTGGCCGGGCTCTCGCCCGGCCTCTGCGACCAAAACCGCGGACTCAAGACGTACCTGAGGACCCACCTGTATCAGCATCAGCGGATCGAGCGCATGAAGGACAAGGCTCGCCGCGTGCTGCAGGCGCTGTGCGCGCGTTATCTCGAAAACCCCAGGCTGTTACCCGACGACGCGCGGCACAGGACCAAGATCGAAGGCGTGCATCGCGCCATCGCCGACTACGTCGCCGGGATGACCGATCGTTACGCCAGCGAGGAATACCAACGACTGTTCGACCCGACCGTACGGGTCTGACGTCGGGAGATCGCCATGGACCAGGCCTTCGTCGTAGAGCCCGGACGGCTTCTGATCGACGGACGTTGGGCGGACGCCCGAACCGGAAAAACGTTCGCGACCGTCAACCCCGCCGACGAGAGAGAGATCACGCAGATCGCCGAGGCGGGCGCAGAGGACGTCGACGCCGCGGTCGCTTCGGGGCGCAAGGCGCTGGAGGCCGGTCCGTGGCCGAAAATGACCGCCGCGGACCGGGGCAAGATCCTTTGGCGCATGGGCGAATTGATTCTCGAGCGCCTGTCGCACCTGTCGCTCCTCGAGACCCTGGATACCGGAAAGACGCTGTTCGATTCGGGCAAGATCGAGCTGCCGATGGCCGCGCAGATCTTCCAGTTCTACGCCGGCGCCGCCTCGAAAATCGCCGGGCGCACGCCTTCCAGCCGCGCCGACGCTTTCCTGTTCACCCTGAAGGAACCCGTCGGCCTCGTCGCCGCCATCGTGCCGTGGAACTTCCCGTTCCTGTTGGCCTCGTGGAAGGTCGCGCCTGCGCTCGCCGCCGGATGCTGCGTCATCCTCAAGCCGGCGAGCCAGACGCCGCTCACGGCGCTCGAGCTGGGGAGGATCGGCCTCGACGCCGGCCTCCCTCCGGGCGTGCTCCAGGTTCTCCCCGGGGCGGGTTCCGGCGCGGGCATGGCGCTCGTGCGCCACGCGGGAGTCGACAAGGTCGCTTTCACGGGGTCGACCGAGGTCGGAAGGACGATCCTCCGCGAGGCCGCAGCGACGCTGAAGCGCGTGTCGGTCGAGCTGGGCGGAAAGTCTCCCAACATCGTTTTCGCCGATGCCGATCAGGAGGCCGCGATGCGCGGCGCGTTCAACGGGATCTTCTACAACAAGGGCGAAGTGTGCGCGGCCGGCTCGCGCCTCTTCGTCGAAAAGTCGATCCACGACGGCTTCGTCGC
>JAYUCM010000252.1:0-9000 GCA_043740355.1 Acidobacteriota bacterium
GCCGCCGCGGCTTCATCGAGCCGGCTCAGCTCCTTGAGGACGTTGCCGAGGTTGTTGTGCGCGTCGGCCCAATCCGGCCGGCGCTCGATCGCGGCGCGCACGAGATCGACGGCGGCCTCACTGTTGCCGGTCTGATGGAGCAGGACGCCCAGGTAGTGCAGAGCGTTCGGCTCCTCCGGCTCGAGCTTGAGGACCGCGCGGTAGAACTCCTCCGCGGGCTCGAGCCAGCCTTGTCGGTGGAACTGCACCGCCATGTCGAGCGCCTGGGGGACGTCGACCTGGAGCCGCTTGCCCCCCGCGTCGCTCACGCCCGTGGCCCGCTTACGCGTCGAACGCGTACCGGAAGTCGCCGTCGACGACCGACACGTTGACGCGCGAGACGGGCTTCCCGTCCATCATCCGGACGAGGAACTCGTTGCTGATCTCGGGGAGGACCGTGTTCGTCAGGATCGCGTCCACCATGCGACCGCCGCTTTCGAGCTCGGTGCAGCGGCTGGCGATCAGCTTCACCACGTCGTCGCCATAGGTGAACGGAACCTTGTGGTGCTCGCGGATCCGCTTCTCGATCCGTCCGAGCTGCAAGCGGATGATCAGGCCGAGCATCGCGTCCGACAGCGGGTAGTACGGGATCGTCACGACGCGGCCGAGCAACGCCGCCGGGAACACCTTGAGGAGCGGCTCGCGCAGGCTCTTGGCGATCCCCTCGGGATCCGGCATGAGCTCCGGGTCCTTGCACATGTTCATGATGAGGTCGCTGCCCACGTTCGACGTCAGGAGGATCAGCGTGTTCTTGAAGTCGATCACCCGCCCTTCGCCGTCTTCCATCCAACCCTTGTCGAAGACCTGGAAAAAGATCTCGTGGACGTCCGGGTGCGCCTTCTCGACCTCGTCCAGGAGCACCACGCTGTACGGCCTGCGACGCACGGCTTCGGTCAGGACGCCGCCCTCGCCGTAGCCGACGTAGCCGGGAGGCGATCCCTTCAGCGTCGAGACGGTGTGCGCCTCCTGGTACTCGCTCATGTTGATCGTGATGACGTTCTGCTCGCCGCCGTAGAGGGCCTCGGCGAGTGCGAGCGCTGTTTCGGTCTTGCCGACGCCCGAGGGACCGCAGAGCAGGAAGACGCCGATCGGCTTGTTCGGATTGTCGAGCGCGGCGCGCGAGGTCTGGATGCGTTTCGCGATCATGTCGAGCCCGTGCTTCTGGCCGACGACGCGCTTGTTGATTGTCTCCGCCAATTTCAGAACCGTTTCGATCTCGTTCTTGACCATCCGGCCGACCGGAATGCCGGTCCAGTCCTGGACGACCGATCCCACCGCCTGCTCGCCGACGCTGGGGAGGATGAGCGGGTTGTCCCCTTGCAGCGCGTCGAGCTCTCCCTGCAGCGTCTTCAGCTCGCGAAGGAGCGCCTCGCGATCGGCCGGGGCGGGCGGTGCCGCCGCCGCGGCCTCTTTCTCGAGCTTGCTCTTGGTGCCCTCGACGGGTTGGGCGGAGCCCCGCAGCTTGGCCCGCAGCTCGAGGATGCGGTCCACCAGCCCCTTCTCGCTCTTCCAACGCGTCTCGAGCCCCGCAAGCCGCGTCACTTCGGCCCCCCGCGTTTCCTGCGCGTCGGCCTCGCGGTGCTTGGTGTCGACGCCGACCTGAGCTTCGCGGGCGATGATCTCGAGCTCCGTGTCGAGCGCCTCGATCCGGCGCCGGCTGTCTTCGACCTCGGCAGGGACGCCGTGCTGGCTGATCGCCACGCGGGCGCACGACGTGTCGAGGAGGCTCACCGCCTTGTCCGGGAGCTGCCGCGCCGGGATGTACCGGTGGGACAGCTTGACGGCGGCTTCGAGCGCCTCGTCGAGCACCTGGACGCGGTGGTGCTTTTCCATCGTCGACGCAATGCCGCGCATCATCAGGATGCCCTTGGCCTCGCTCGGCTCCAGGATCTGGACGACCTGGAAGCGGCGGGTCAGCGCAGGGTCCTTTTCGAAGTACTTCTTGTACTCGGCGAACGTCGTCGCCGCGATGGTGCGCAGCGTGCCGCGCGCCAAGGCCGGCTTCAGCAGATTGGCGGCGTCGCCGGTCCCGGCGGCGCCCCCCGCTCCGATCAGCGTATGCGCCTCGTCGATGAACAGGATGATCGGCTTGGGCGAGGCTTGGACTTCGTCGATGACCTGGCGCAGGCGGTTCTCGAACTCCCCCTTCATGCTCGCACCGGCCTGCAGCAGGCCGATGTCCAGACTGCGCAGCGTGACCCCGCGCAACGGGGGCGGCACGTCGTCCTTGGCGATGCGTTGGGCGAATCCTTCGACGACGGCCGTCTTCCCCACGCCCGCCTCGCCCGTCAGGATCGGGTTGTTCTGCCGTCGGCGCATCAGGATGTCCACGATCTGACGGATCTCCTCGTCGCGACCGACGATCGGGTCCATCTCGCCCTTCCTCGCCTTCTCGGTCAGGTCCACGGAGTAGCGCTTCAGGGCCTCCTGCTTGCCCATGGCCGCGGGGGCCACGGCACCGCTCGCCTCGCCGGGTGCCGCGCCGCCGCCCGTGTCGAGGCCAGCGCTCGCAGCCATCGCCTCTTCGGGAGAGGCCGCGACGATGTCGCGGAATCGGTCGGTGAGCTCGTCGATCGTGATCTTGTCGAACTCTTTCGAGATCGCCTTCAACGCGTTCCTGAGCGACGGAGTCTTGAGGATTCCGATGACGATGTGCCCGGTGCGGACCTGCCCTTCGCCGTAGAGGAGCGTGGCGTAGACCCAACCGCGCTCGGTCGCCTCTTCGAGGTGCGACGACAGGTCCGAGATCGAGGTCGATCCACGCGGGAGCCGGTCGAGGGTCGCGGTCATGTCGGCGGCGAGCCTGGCGGGATCGGCCCCGAAGTGCTTGAGGATCCGGTGAAGATCCGAATCGGTCAGCGTGAGGATCTGATGGATCCAGTGCACGAGCTCGACGTACGGATTGCCGCGGAGCTTGCACGAGACGGTGGCCGCCTCGATCGCCCGGTAACCCACGGGATTGAGCTTTCCGAAGAGCGCCACCCTGCTGATATCGGCCATCGTTCCATCCCCCCTCTAACCCCGCACAGCGGGGCGCAAGATCACGTCGGCCGGATCCCTTTCGGGCGTGCGGCAGGAAAGCCACGTCGTCGTGCCGAGCCGCGCCGTTCCCCCGAGAGGGAAAGGCGGCACGGCGTTGCGATCGAGAATCAGGTTCACGTCCCAATCGAGCTCGTCGCCGAGGTAATTCGCAACGAGCGCGGCCAACCGGCGTAGGGCCGGCCCTCCGGGCAGGAAGCGCTCGTAGTCGGCTAGCTGCAGCGGCCCGAGCGCCAGGCGGAACGATTGCGCCCGGTCCCAGAGCCTTGCGCCCGTCGTCGTGGAGACCCCCAGCATGCCGCCGTCGCGCGACGTCCCGAGACGCCAAAGCGCCTCTTCCGGGATGTCGAGCCATGTGCCGCGAAACGGCACCACCCGCGCGGGGATGCCGAACAGGTCCTCGACGATCGCCTCCAGCCCTTCCGCGTTGCGCGTCTGGAGCGAAAGCCGCCCCGCGTAGTGGCGTTTCGCGAGGTCCGGGATCTCGTCCCGATTGGAAAAGGCGGGGGGCCCCTGGCCGAACATCGCTCCGATCCAAACACCGAATCGGTCGCTCCCCGGCCGGTCGAAGTGCACCGTCGGGCGGGAGGAAGCCCACGCCCGGTGAAACAGCGACAGCAGGCGGTGGTGGAAGATGTCGAGGAAACGCGCGAGGGCCGTGTCTCCGAACGTCCTCGAGCGGCCGCGCACGTACTCCGTCAGGTGGAGCGGCAACGGCCCGTTGGGACCGAGCAGCCCGAGAACGTGCACCGACAAACGGGGCGGGCGCCCGGGGGGACGCTCGAAGGCGGCGATCGTCGACGGCGCGAACGCAAGCGAGGGTTCCTGCCCCAGGCGGATCGTGTCTTCGGAGGGACGCCGCGACCGGCCGAGCAGCGGCTTGTCGGCGTGCTCCGCCTCGAGGCGGCGGAGCGCCTGGAAGAAGTCGAACGCCCAGGGCTCGCGCTCCAGGGCGTCTTGCAGGTCTAGACCACCTGGCGCTGTCCCGACTTGGCCGGCCATCGGATCAACTCTCCTCGTTCGAGCGTGGAGACGGTCGTCTCGGTGAAGCTGTTGATGGACACGTAACGGGCGAAGAACTCGTCGAGCACCGCGCCCAGGAGGAACGCCCCGCTCCCCGCGAACGCCGACTCGTCGAGCGTCAGAGCGATCTCGATCCCCCGTCCGAAGGCGAGCGGCCCCGACCCCCTGATGCGGCGCACGACCGCGCGCGAGGAAACCGACCGGACACCGTCGATCTGCTTGCGAACCGTGGCGCTGGCCACCGGGGCGTAGAGCGAGAGGAGCTCGCGCAAGGCTTCGGCGCCGCGGCCGTCGGCGGAGTCGGTCAGCGAGAGGTAATTGAGCGCGAGGTGGTTGATGAGACGCCACCCGATCTCCCCCGCGCGCGTCGGATCGTCGGGATCGACGATGAACGAGGCCGACGGAGCCGTCGGCCCGGCGACACAGCGCACGGATTGAACCGGCGCGGCCGAGACCAACGAGAAATCGGTGGCGCCTTGTCCCAGCACGAGGTGGATGGGAAGATCCCGGTTGGTGCACCGGAGCTTGACGGCCAGCTGGCGCAGCCCGGGATCCCACGGCGCCTCGTTCGCGTCCACGATCGAAAGGAACACCTCGGTCCCGACGTAGGTCGATCGCGTCCCCTTCCGCCGCTGGCTCTCCGCGGTCACCCGCGGCATCCGAGCCGTCGTGAAGTACGCAAGACCCGGATGGCGGCCGCGAACGTCCGGTGCCGCGTAAAGCGGCGCGAAGCTCTGGGTGCCGCGCTCGCCCGCTCCCGACCCTTCCACCTCGACCACGTCGTACACCTCGTAGTCCATCGGCTGCGTGCGATCCGGCACGACGTGGTACTCGTACTGCCGGTCGCTGAGGTGGATCGTCTCTCCCTGCATCGGGAAGACGTTGATCGCCGGGGTGCAGTACAGCGCGAAGTTCGTGGCGTCCACCACGTTGTGGAGCGTGGGATCGTCCCGGTGGAGGAGAATCGCGATCTCGATCTCGGCCTCCTTGAAGCGCGGGAAGGCCCGCGCCAACCCCGCGAGCTCCACGAAGTGAAACCGCTCGGGAAGCGCGAAGTACTCGTGCAGCAGGCGGTAGCCGCGGAAGGACCGGCGCCCGTAAGGGAGCAGCGCCTGGTCGTCGTCGAACCCGACGCGCCTCACGCATGCCGGCTCGAGGCGCTCGCGCAGGGAGGGATTCTGCGTCGACCGCACGAGGACGCCTGAGCTGCCGCCGACGATCTGTTCGTAAAGCCGCGCCCCGGCATCGCCGACGCCCCGCAGATAAAGCACCAGCGAGTCCATCGGCAGGCGATCGAAGGTCAACCCCGCCAACGCACGCAGGCGCAGGCGGACCGCGGAGCGGACCGGCTTCGACCCCGGAGCGTCGTCCCCGCCCAGCTCGCGCGAGTACGGCGCGAACGAAGCCTGAACGATCTCGACGGGCCAGAGCCTGACGTCGTGCGCGGTGCGGTATTCGCACGACGCCTCGCCCCCCTTGCCGCGCGGGCTCTTGAGCGCGGTGTCGCGTTTGACGGCGAAGCCCGAGGCCAGCGATCCCTCGGTCGGCTTAGGCTGCAGCTGGACCACGGCCATCGACGGGGTCGGCGCCAGGTATTGCGGGCACACGGTTTCGAGAACGTTCTGCGCCAGGCGCGGGAACTCGGCGTCGAGCTTGAGCTGAACACGCGCCGCGAGGAACGCGAAGCCCTCGAGCAGCCGCTCGACGTAGGGATCGGTGCATTCCAGGCCGGCGAGGCCAAGGCGCGCGGCGATCTTGGGGTACTCCTGTGCGTACTCCGCACCCATCTCGCGCACGAACTGCAGCTCGCGCTCGTAGTAGCGCAGCAGGCGCGGGTCCATCAGGAAGACCCGCGGACCCCGAAATCGGCCAACGTCACATGGCCGGTTTCGAGATCGAGCTTGGTGCGGAGGTAGATCTGCTCGGGCACCGGCTGCGCCCAGAGGAGGCCTTCGACGCGGAACGTCAGGGCTCGATGCGACATGATGCCGGCCTCGACCTCCACCTGGACCTTCACGGTGTCCGCGATGATGCGCGGCTCGAAGCGTTGGATGACCTCGCGCATGCGGCGCTCGAGCTGGCGAGCGTCCAGGCCGCTGGCGACGCCGCCGGACAGCGCGGGCATGCCGTAGTTCAAGGTGGACCGGCTGACGTGCTCGAGCCCCTCGATGTCCTCCGGCCGAGCCGGCGACACGGCGTTGAGCAACCAGTCGAGGTCGCGGAAAACCGCGGTGCGGTATTCGGGAAGATCGAACGTGAAGCGATCGGACTCGGGCCTGCGGATCCCCGGATCGGCGTCCGTCAGCCGATCGAGCAGCGACGGAAGAAGCCTGTCCTTGGAAGGCACGTCACGCGCCCTCTCCGGGAGGATCGAGAGCGATCGTCCGCACGTCGCACAGCGCGAACTCCCCGGCGTCGGTCGCGAACATCCGCTGGCCCGAGCCCAGCCAGGTCGCAGGGCCCGCCTGAGCCCAGTCGGTCTTGCGCGCCAGCTGGATCAACCCGTCTCCGCTCGATTCGGATCCGGGGTAGCGCGTCGGGACGAATCCGACCGCCTTGCCCCCGTTGGACCAGATGAACTCGGTGGGCGTCCATACGAAGTCGCGGAGGTCGGCGGGCTTTTCGAAGATGAGGCCTCGTATCCGCGAGAACGGAATCCAGTAGTACTTGCCGAGCACGATGGCCTCGAGCAACGGGCCCATTCTCGTATCGGCGTCCGCGATCCACGCGAACGGCTGGCCGTCGATCGTGCCGGGCACGGCGGGCGCTTGCTCGAGCGCCTGCTCCCTCAGGGCCTCCGCCTCGGCGGTTGCGCCCCTCCCGTCGAGCATCGCGGCCTGGGTCAACCAAGCGGCCCAGGGCTCGGGCTCGCCGAAAATCATGGGAGTCTTCCGCCCGGCGAAGATGTCCGCCCGCAGCGCCTCGCACTGCAGCGCCTCCCGATACGTTCGGACCATGGCTTCGTTCGCGGGATCCAGGTCGGCGAGCACGCCGAGCTGGGTCGCCGCGCGGTCCCATGCGCCGTTGATCGACAGGAGCTGGAACAGGTAAATCCTCCAGGCCGAGGACGACGGCTCACGCCGGACGATCTCCTGAAGATGCGCCAGCGCCGCCTTCGGGTCTCCTTGGCGGAGATGCTCGTCCGCTTGCATCTACTCCCTCTCGAATAGGGGACACTCCCCTGTTTTTCGGACAAAGCGGTATCCGGGAAGCTTTGTCCGAAAAACAGGGGAGTGTCCCCCGTTCAGATCGTGCGCAGAAGTACGCGGACTTACTTGGCGTTGGCCACGATGTCCCAGCCGGCTTCGATCTCGCCGCCGTCCGGTCCACCGTCCTTGGCCTGCGGCTGGTACTTCACCTGGAATTTGGCGAAGTTGAGCGTGACGTTCTCGGTGAGCTTGTCTTCTCCGCCGGAGCCGCCCGTCGAAACCGACGTGATCAGCACGTCCGTGAAGGTCATCCTCCAGTACTCGAGAGGCTTGTCCCCGGCCTTGCGGACCACCAGCTCGGCGCTGGGGAAATGCTTCCCGCTGCAGCCGTACTGGATCAGGTTGGGCGTGGACTTGTCCATCCACTTCGTGAACGAGAAGTCCTGAACATTCACCTTGCCCGCGCCGCCGCCACCGCCTACGTGTGTGTCGCCCGAGTTCGAAATGCCCCAGCTCCAAGCGAGGACATCGATCTCCCCGGCGTGCTTGCTGTCTCCCGACTCGCCCTTGAGATCTCCGATCTTGATGAACATGTCAACGGCCATGCGTTCCTCCTTGAATCCTTGTTGGGGTCATTCCGATATTATTTCTTCTGCGATGGCAGCTTGCTGACGAGACGCAGAGAGACCGTGAGCCCCTCCAGCTGGTAGTGCGGCCGGAGGAAGAACTTCGACGAGTAGTAGCCGGGGTTCCCCTCGATCTCCTCGACGACGACCTCGGCGGCTGCCAACGGCTTCCTTGCCTTCGTGTCCTCGGACGAGTTGTCCGGATCGCCGTCGACGTACTGCAGGACCCAACGCTTGAGCCAATCCTGCATCGAGGACTTCGAAGCGAACCCGCCGACCTTGTCCCGGACGATGCACTTCAGGTAGTGCGCGAACCGACAACAGGCGAACATGTACGGGAGCCGCGCCGCCAGATTGGCGTTCGCGGTGGCATCGGCGTCGTCGTACTCCTGGGGCTTCTGAAGGGACTGCGCCCCGATGAAATACGCCGCGTCCGAGTTCTTCCGGTGAACCAGCGGCATGAAACCGTTCTTCGCCAGCTCCGCCTCCCGCCGGTCGGTGATCGCGATCTCGGTCGGGCATTTCATGTCCTGGCCGCCGTCGTCGGTCGGGAACGTGTGGCACGGGAGGCCGGACAACTCTCCGCCCGACTCGACGCCCCGAATGCGCGAGCACCACCCGTACATCTTGAAGGAGCGCGTGATGTTGACGGCCATGGCGTACGCGGAGTTCGCCCACACGAACTTGTCGTGGCGCGCACCCTCGGTGTCTTCCTCGAAGTCGAACGACTCGACCGGATTGCTCTTCGCTCCGTAGGGCTGCCGGGCGAGGAACCTGGGCATCGCGAGGCCGACGTACTTGGCGTCGTCGGATTCGCGCAGCGAGCGCCACGGCGCGTACTCCGGCGTCGTGAAGATCTTCGAGAGATCGACCGGGTTCGAAAGCTCTTGCCACGACTCCATCTGCATGAGCGTCGGCGATCCGCCGGTGATGAACGGTGCGTGGGCCGCCGCGGCGATCTGGGCCAGCGATGCCAGCATCTTGACGTCCGGCGGGGTGTGGTCGAAGTGGTAGTCCCCCACGAGGCAGCCGAACGGCTCGCCTCCGAGCTGGCCGTACTCTTCCTCGTAGATCTTCTTGAAGAAGGGGCTCTGATCCCAGGCCGTGCCTTCGAACTTCTTGAG
>JAYUCM010000253.1:0-22544 GCA_043740355.1 Acidobacteriota bacterium
AAGATCCTGCGCCAGCTCGTGAAGACCGGGCTCCTTCGCTCCGCGCGCGGCGTGAACGGCGGCTTCGGCTTGGCGCGAGAGGCGGCGAAGATCAACCTCTTGGACATCGTCGAGGGGATCGAGGGGCCGATCCAGTTGAACGACTGCGTACCCGACCCCGATCATTGCACGCTCTCGCATGATTGCCCCGTCAGCGCGGTGTGGCTCGAGGTGCAAAATCAGATGACCGCGCTGCTCCGTGAGACGACGCTAGAGGCCCTGCTCGCGGCGCCGCGGAAGAACCGGCGGGCCGTGTACGAGATCGATCTACCAAGCTGAAAGCACCTTCGAGCGGACACGTCGACCACTCGCGCTCTCGCTACGCCCGCCAGGTCTGCAACATGTGCATGTAGTTGATCCGCTCGTAGGCCTTCGGGTCCGGGCAGCGCGTCAGGCTCATGCTCCCTTTCACCTGCGTGAGGGAGTCGTATTCGTTGCTCTCCAGGACCAATTCCATTTGAGTGCGCACGGCGATGAGGTGTTTCGGACCCTCCCGCAGCAGCGCCGATACCATCTGGACGCCGTCCGCGCCGCACATCACCGCCTTCAGCGCGTCGAGACCCGTATGGACGCCGCCGGTGGCGCCGAGCGCGAGGCGGGTGCGTCCCGACACGATCGCGAGAGCGTGCAGCCGTGGAAGGAGATCCATCGAGCTCGACAGCGTGAGCGCCCTCACGACCTGCTGGTTCCGAACGTCGATGTCCGGCTCGTAGAATCGGTTGAAGAGGACGACCGCATCGGCCCCCTCCGACTCGATGCGCCGGGCGAAGTGCGGGAGCGACGTGTAGAGCGGGGAGAGCTTGACTGCAAGAGGGATCGTCACGTGCGTTCGGACGGCGCGCACCAGGACCACCAAGCGGTCCTCGATGTCCAGGGCGCTCTCCCCGGGGTCGGTCGGCACCAGGAAGAGGTTCAGCTCGAGGGCGTCGGCGCCGGCGCCCTCCAGGAGTCGCGCGTATTCGACCCATCCCCCCGGCGTGGTCCCATTGAGCGACGCGACCACGGGGATTCCGACCACTCGCTTCACGCGCGAAAGATGCTCGAGATACGAGTCGGGCCCAAAGCGGAACTGATCCGCCTTGGGGAAGTACGAGAGCGCTTCCGCGAACGCGTTCTCGTGGGCGTCGATCCCGCTGTGCGCCGCGAGCTGCTCCTGCACGAGCTGTTCTTCGAACAGCGAGCGCAAGACGATCATGGGAGCCCCCGCGTCCTCGAGTTCCTTCACGCCGTCCAACTCATCGGCGAGCGGAGATGCGCCGGGTATCAAGGGATGCGGAAGATCGAAGCCGAGATACGTCGTGGAGAGGTCCATGGTCACTCCTTCTCCTCCGGCGCGGATTCGGGAGGAGGCGGCACCGGGCGGACCTCGGCCCCGACCCGGATGCCCGCGAGCTGCTGATAGATCGCCGCGCGGCGCGCCGAATGCGCGGCGGCCCGCGACAGTGAGTTCCGGAATCGCACGGGGTCGACCGCCTCCGCCATCCGGAAGCGCGCCTCGTTGCGCATGTAGACGATCGGCGAAACGGTCGGCTGCCCCGCGTCGAGCTGAAGCGGCGGCTCGCCTCGTTCGCCCCGGGCGGGGTCGAACCGATAGAGCGGCCACTGGCCGCTGTCCACGGCGAGCTTCGACTGCGGCCCTGAAAACGCGAGATCGTAGCCGTGCGCTATGCACGGGCTGTACGCGATGATCAGAGACGGGCCGGGGTGGGCCTCGGCCTCGACGAAAGCGCGCACGGTCTGTGCGTCCTTCGCCCCCATCGCGACGCCGGCAACGTAGATGTGTCCGTACGTCATCGCCATGAGGCCCAGATCCTTCTTCGGAACGGCCTTCCCGGCGGCGGCGAACTTCGCGACGGCTCCGAGCGGAGTCGCCTTCGATTGCTGGCCACCGGTGTTCGAGTACACTTCCGTGTCGAGGACGAGGACGTTGACCTTCCGCCCCAGAGACAAGACGTGGTCCAGCCCGCCGAATCCAATGTCGTAAGCCCATCCGTCACCGCCGATGATCCAGACGCTCTTTGGAACGAAGTAGTCGGCCAGCGCGTGAAGCCGGTCGGCGTCGGGATCGTCGAGTGTCGCGAGGCTGGCACGCAGCGCGGCAACCTGTGACCGCCGATCGCGGATTCCGCGCTCGCCGTGCGGCGGGTCCGCCAGGAGCGCCGCGACCGACGCCTCGCCGATCCTCCCCGCCAGCTTGACGAGCAATGCGCTCGCGAGGCGCACGTGGGCGTCCACCCCCGCGGCAAGACCGAGGCCGAACTCGGCGTTGTCCTCGAAGAGCGAATTCGACCATGCGGGGCCCCGTCCCTCGCGATTGACGCTCCAGGGTGTCGTCGGCAGGTTCCCTCCGTAGATCGACGAACAACCCGTCGCGTTGGCGACGAGCAGCCGGTCGCCGAACAGCTGCGTCAGGAGTTTGAGGTACGGGGTCTCCCCGCAGCCCGCGCAAGCTCCTGAGAACTCGAAGAGCGGCTCGGCGAGCTGCGAGCTCTTCACGTCAAGTGTCATCCAGTCGCGATCCATTTCGGGGAGCTTCAGGAAGAAGTCGAAACTCTCCCGTTCGCGTTCGCGGGCCGGGGCTTGCTCTTCCATGTTGATCGCCTTGTGTTTCGGATTCGCCTTGTCGCGACCCGGGCACGCCTGGACGCACACGTTGCACCCGGTGCAGTCCTCGGGAGCCACCTGAATCGTGTACATGAGGCCGGGGTGCTCGCGCGACTTGAATTCTTGGGACCGGAACGAGATCGGTGCCCCGTCGAGCGCCTCGGGCTCGTAGATCTTCGCCCGGATCGCGGCGTGGGGGCAGACGATCGCGCACTTGTTGCACTGGATGCAGAAGGCGGGATCCCAGATCGGGATCTCGGCGGCGAGATTCCGCTTTTCCCACTTTGCGGTCCCCGTGGGCCAGGTGCCGTCGGGAGGAAACGCGCTGACCGGAAGCCGATCGCCCAGGCCAGCCGCGATCATCGCGGTGATCCGCTGGACGAAATCGGGAGCCTCAGACGAGACCATCGGCGGACGCGCATTCCGCGCGGAGGCCTGTTCGGGCACTTCGACGCGCCACACGTGCGACACCGCGAGGTCGACGGCCTCGACATTGCGCTTCACGAGCTCCGACCCTTTTCTCTCGTAGCTCTTCCGGATCGCGTCCTTCATCTTGCCGACGGCCTCCTCGCGCGGAAGGACGTTCGACAACGCGAAGAACGCGGATTGCATGATGGTGTTGATCCGACCACCCAAACCGAGATCCTTCGCGACCCGCGCGGCGTCGATCACGTGGAAACGGAGCTTCTTTCCGACGATCGCGTCTTGCACGTCACGAGAAAGGTGGCCCCACACGACGTCGGGTCCGTACGGCGCGTTCAGGAGGAATACCGCTCCGGTCTCCGCGAGCGCCAAGACGTCGTGGCGTTCGAGGAGGTTCCATTGGTGGCAGGCAACGAAGCCCGCCTGCCGGATGAGATATGGGGAGCGAATGGGGCGTGGACCGAAACGCAAGTGCGAGATGGTGACCGCTCCCGACTTCTTCGAGTCGTACACGAAGTACCCCTGAACCTCGCGGTCATTCCCCTCCCCGATGATCTTGATCGAGTTCTTGTTCGCACCGACCGTTCCGTCGGCGCCGAGGCCGTAGAAGACCGCTCGAACGACGTCGGGGGTCTCGATGTCGAACGACTCGTCCACCGTAAGCGACGTGTGCGAGACGTCGTCGACGATGCCCACCGTGAAGTGGTTCTTCGGCGTGGGCTCACCGAGCTCGTCGAACACCGCCTTCACCATCGCGGGAGTGAATTCCTTCGACGACAGCCCGTAGCGGCCTCCGACGACCCGCAGCTTTCGGCCCGCCTCGCTGAGCGCGCTGACGACATCGACGTAGAGCGGCTCGCCGACGGCGCCCGGCTCCTTCGTTCGATCGAGCACGGCGATGGCCGTGACGGTCGGCGGGAGCGAGGCGATGAAGTCGGCGATGCGGAAGGGCCGGAACAGGCGAACTTTGAGGACGCCGAGCTTGGCGCCGTGGGCGTTCAGATGATCGGCGGTCTCCTGCGCCGTCTCGGCTCCGGAGCCCATCATCACGATGACGCGATCGGCGTCCGGGGCGCCGGCATAATCGAAAAGGCGATAGCGACGGCCGGTCCGGGCCGCAAGCGTGTCCATCGCGGACTGCACGTGGTCGGGGAGGACGTCGTAGAACGGATTGGCCGCCTCGCGCGCCTGGAAGAAAACGTCCGGGTTCTGCGCACTACCGCGAAGCACGGGACGGTCCGGGGTCAGCCCCCGGCTCAGGTGATCGCGGACGAAATCCAGATCGAAAAGCTCCATGAGATCGTCATCCGACAGGTACCGCACCTTCTGCAGCTCGTGACTGGTCCTGAATCCGTCGAAGAAGTGGAGGAAGGGGACACGGCCTCGCAGCGTCGCGGCGTGAGCGACCGCCGCGAGATCGTGAGCCTCCTGCGGGGAGCCCGAGGCCAGCATGGCGAATCCGGTCGGACGGCACGCCATGACGTCGCTGTGGTCGCCGAAGATGGAGAGCGCGTGGGTGGCAACCGTGCGGGCGGCGACGTGCATGACGAACGGCGTCAGCTCGCCCGCGATCTTGTACATGTTCGGAATCATCAGAAGGAGTCCCTGCGACGCGGTGAACGTCGTCCCGAGCGCCCCGGCCTGGATCGCGCCGTGGATTGCGCCGGCGGCTCCCCCTTCCGATTGCATCTCGATCACGTCGGGGACGGCTCCCCACAGGTTGGGCTTCTTCTGCGTTGCCCACTCGTCGGCGAGCTCACCCATCGGCGACGAGGGCGTGATCGGGTAGATGGCGATGACCTCGCTCGCCCGATAGGCCACGCTCGCAACCGCTTCGTTTCCGTCGACGATCTTGGTGTGCATGGACGGCTCCTCGCCTGCGAGCACCGCTCGTTCGTGACCTGGGATGACCACGATACCCGACGGTTCCTTCGGTGGAGGACTACCCCGCCAGGCTCAAGTAGCGCTCGCCGCGGTCGGGGAGCACGGTGACCACGGTGCGTCCCGGGCCGAGCCGGCGGGCGGTTTCGACGGCGCCCAGCACGTTGGCGCCCGACGAGACTCCGACGAGGAGACCTTCCTCCCGAGCGAGGCGACGCGACGCGGCGATCGCATCCGCGGTCTTGACCCGCACGATCGCGTCCACCTCGTCGAGCTGGACGATCTCCGGGACGAAACCATCCGCGAGACCCTGGATGCCGTGGTGCCCCGCCCGGCCGCCGGACATCACCGCCGACTCATCGGGCTCGACCGCGACGACGCACGCGCCGGTGCCGGCGCTCCTCAGGGCGCGGCCGACGCCCATGAGGGTGCCACCGGTTCCGACGCCCATGACGAACGCGTCGAGCCGTCCGCCGGTCTGAAGGAGGATCTCGGGACCCGTCGTGTGCTCGTGGCACGCTGGATTGTCGAGGTTCGTGAACTGACTGGGGAGGAAGATCCCCGGGTCTCGATCCGCGAGATCCCTCGAATGAGCCACCGCGGTTTGCATGTGCAGCAGCTCGTCGAGAAGAACCAGCTCGGCGCCGAACGAGTGGATCATGGACCTGCGCTCCTCGCTCACGGTCTTCGGCATCATGATCAACACGCGAAACCCCTTCGCCGCGCCGACCATCGCCAGCGCGATTCCGGTGTTGCCGCTGGTGACCTCGAGGATCGTCATGCCCGGTCGCAGGGTGCCGCGCGCTTCCGCCTGCTCGATGATCCGCTTCGCGATGCGGTCCTTGATGCTCCCGCCCGGGTTCATGAACTCGCACTTCGCGAAGACGTTGCAACCGGTCTCCTCGCTCGCGTGATGTAGTCGGATCAGCGGCGTGTTGCCGATCGCGTCCAGGAGCCCCGAGGTCTCCCGGCAGATCGGGATCGCGCGGGGGCAGCAGACGAGGTGGTCGATCTGCGAGAGGCCCGGGTCACTCATGGCTTCCCTGCCGCTTCGAGGACCGGAGCCCAAGGGTCGACGTTCTGGATCGCCCCCGCACGTCGGGAGAGCTCCTGCGCATCGGCCACCGCGATCGCCGTCAGGTTGACGATGTCTCGGACTTCGCTGGCCTGGTGGAGGACGTGCACGGGCTTCCGCATGCCCACGAGGATCGGCCCCACGATCTCGGCCCCTCCCAGACGGTGGAGCAGTTTGTAGGCGATGTTCCCCGAGGTGAGGTCGGGAAACACCAAGACGTTCGCGTCCCCCTTGATCTCGCTGAACGGGAAGTGGGTCGCCGCCACGGACGGCGTCACGGCCGTGTCCGCCTGCATCTCGCCTTCGACGACCAGCCCGGGCGCCCGCTCCCGGAGCAGCATCGTCGCTTCCTGGACGAGCTTGACGAGCTTGTGGTTGACGCTTCCGAAGTTCGAGAACGACAGCATCGCGACGCGCGGCTTGAATCCGAACCGCGACGCGGCTTCGGCGGCGAGGATCGCCGTCTCGGCCAGTCCTTCCGCATCGGGCTCGACGTTGACCGTCGTATCGGCAAGAAAGAACGACCGATTGCGGAAGGTCAGCAGGAACACGCCGATCACGCGCCGGACGTCGTCCCTCGTCTTCACGATCTGCAGGATGGGGCGGATGCTGTCCGAGTAGTGGCGCGTGACGCCGGTGATGAGCCCGTCCGCCTCCCCGAGGAGGACCATCATCGAGGCGAACACGTTCGTATCAAGGACCAGTTGACGCGCGTAATCCCGCGTCACACCCTTCCTGTGCCTGAAGGAGTACAGCTCGGTCGCGTAATCGAACAGCCTGTCGGAGCTCGCGGGGTCCACGATCGTCACCCCGTCCAGCCTCACGTCGGAGCGGGCGGCGGCGGCGCGGATCGTCGCTTCGTTCCCCAGAAGAACCGGACGGGCGATCCCGTCCGCGACCACGGCGGCCGCGGCCTCGAGGATTTTCGGGTCGTCGCCTTCGGGGTACACGATCCGCCTGGGCTCGCTGCGCGCCCGATGGATGATGAAGCGCATCGCCTCGCGCGCGGGGCCGAGCCTGCTCTCCAGCTGCTCGCGGTACTCGTCGATGTCGATCCGCTTCCTCGCGACACCCGAATCGATCGCCGCCTTAGCCACCGCGGAAGCCTCCCGCAGCAGCACGCGGGGGTCGAACGGCTTGGGGATGATGTAGTCGGGCCCGAAGCGGAAGTGCTCGTTGCCGTACGCCCTCTGGACGCTGTCGGGAACGGACTCCTTCGCGAGCTCCGCCAACGCGTGGGCGGCCGCGAGCTTCATCTCGGTGTTGATCGCCTTCGCCTGGACATCGAGCGCTCCCCTGAAGATGTACGGGAAGCCCAGGACGTTGTTCACCTGGTTCGGGCAATCCGAACGTCCGGTCGCCACGATGACGTCCCGGCGGGCCCTTTTCGCCTCGGCGTAGGAGATCTCGGGGTCGGGGTTCGCCATGGCGAGGACGATGGGGCGATCGGCCATCGAGCGCACCATGTCCGCCGTGACCAGGTTCGGACCCGAGACGCCGAGAAAGACATCCGCCCCCCTCATTGCCTCCGACAAGGTGCGGAAGCGCTCGTCGGTCGCGAACTCCTCCTTGTAGCGGTTCATGCGCGTCTCGCGCCCCCGGTAGATCACGCCGGCCTGATCGACCATGACGATCTGCTCCCGCCGCACGCCCTGCGCCAACAGGAGGCGGCAGCAAGCGATCGCGGCCGCTCCCGCCCCGGAGACGGCGATCCTCACTTGGGTCAAGTCTTTCCGGGTGAGCTCGAGGGCGTTTCCGAGCGCCGCGCTCGCGATGATCGCGGTTCCATGTTGATCGTCGTGGAAGACCGGAATAGTCATCGTGCGGCTGAGTTCTTCCTCGATACGGAAGCAGGCGGGCGCGGCGATGTCCTCGAGGTTGATCCCGCCGAACGTGGGCTCGAGGAGCCGCACGGCCTGGATCAAGAGCTCGGGATCCTCCGTCTGAAGCTCGAGGTCGAACACGTCGATGTCGGCGAACCGCTTGAAGAGGACCGCCTTTCCCTCCATGACCGGCTTGCCCGCCAACGGGCCGATGTTCCCGAGCCCCAACACCGCCGTCCCGTTGCTGACGACGGCGACGAGGTTTCCCCTTGCGGTGTACCGGAAGACCTCGGAGGGGTCGCTCGCGATCTCACGGCACGGCTCGGCGACACCGGGCGTGTAGGCCAGCGCGAGATCACGCTGCGTCTGACAGGGCTTGGTCGGCGCGACCTCGATCTTCCCCGGGCGGTCTGCCCGGTGATACTCCAGCGCGTCGTGCTTGGTCTGCATGGAAACCCCCTCCTTCACACTCCACCGCAAAGGACGCCCGCTGATCCGTAGACCGGCTCGATCCAGCCTGGCCGCGCGGGCAGGGCTCCGCGGACGATGGCGTCGTAGGCGGTTTGGAGACCGAGCGTCATCGGGCCGGGGTCGCCCGAGCCCACCGGCCGCCCGTCGACCCGCGTGACGGGGGCGATCTGAGCTGCGGTGCCGCAGAGGAACACTTCGTCCGCGACGTACAGCTCGGTTCGATCGACGGGGCGCTGCTCGATCGCGATGCTCCGTTCGTTGGCGAGCGTGATGACCGTGTCGCGCGTGATGCCTTCGAGGATTCCCTGAGAGACGTCCGGCGTGATGAGTCGGCCATCCCGGACGAGGAAGAGGTTCATCGCGCTTCCTTCGGCGACGTGTCCGGTCTCGTTGAGGAAGATCGCCTCGTCGAAGCCCCGATCGCGCGCCTCCTGCGCGGCGAGCGAAGAATTGACGTAGGCCCCGCAGATCTTGGCCCGACACGGGATCGCGTTGTCCTGGATGCGCCTCCACGACGAGACGCCGCAATGGAGCCCCTTGTGCGTGTCGAGGTAGGACCCCATCTCAAGCGCGATCATGGCGAACGAGTCTTCGGCCGGAAGACCCACGCCGATTTTCGTCGCCGACTTGAACGCGAGGGGGCGGATGTAGAGGTCGGTCGCCAGCGCGTTGCGGCGGATCAGCTCAGTCGCGGTGTGGACGAGCTCCTCCGACGACCACGGGATCGTGATGTTCAGGAACTTGACGTTGTGCTTCATCCGCTCGAAATGGTCCTTCGCGCGGAAGAGGAGCACCTCGCCGGTCCGTCCGTCGTGATTGGCCCGGATCCCCTCGAAGACCCCCGTCCCGTAGTTCAGACAGTGCGTCAACAGAGGCACCCGTGTCTCGGGCTCGGGCAGGAACTCCCCGTTGAGAAAGACGATCGGTTCTCGCATGATGACTCCTCTATCCCACGGCAAGCGCGGGCGATCCGGCCGAACGGTCCAGGTAGCGGTGCTCGATCGCGAACGAGAGCAAGCGCTCCCTGAAGTCCGGGTGAGCGATGGCGATCAGCGCCTCGGCGCGCTGCCTCAGCGTCTTTCCGTGGAGAAAGGCGACGCCGTACTCGGTGACCACGTAATGCACGTCCGCCCGCGTCGTGACCACGCCCGCCCCGGGTTCGAGGGTGGGGACGATCCGCGTGATGGCCCCGTTCTTGGCGGTCGAGGGGAGCGCGATGATCGGCTTGCCGCCCTTGGATCGCGCGGCCCCGCGCATGAAGTCCGCCTGCCCGCCGACCCCGGAGTAGATGCTCGTTCCCATCGAGTCCGCGCAGACCTGACCGGTGAGGTCGACCTGCAGCGCCGAGTTGATGGCGACCATGTTGTCGTTGGCGGCGATGACGAACGGATCGTTCGTGTAGTCGTTCGGATGCAGCTCGACCATCGCGTTGTTGTCGACGAATTCGTAGAGCTTCGTCGAGCCGATCAGGAAGCCGGAGATGATCTTCCCGCGGTGGAGGGTCTTCCGCTCGTTCGTGATGACGCCGGCCTCGATGAGCTCCATCACGCCGTCCGAGAACATCTCGGTGTGGATGCCGAGGTCCCTGCGGTCGGTCAGGCCCTTGAGGACGGCATCGGGGATTCCGCCGATTCCCAGCTGCAGGGTCGACCCATCCTCGACGAGACCGGCGACGTGCCGGGCGATGCCACGATGCACCTCTTCAGCCGGCCGCCGGGGCAGCTCGAGGATCGCGCGCTGGCTCTCCACGATGCGGTCGAGCTTGCTGACGTGGATGAACGAGTCGCCCAGCGTCCGCGGCATCTGCGTGTTGACCTCGGCAATCACCGTGCGCGCGACGTCGGCCGCCGTCTTCGTGCAGTCGACGCCGACGCCGAACGAGCAGAACCCATGCTCGTCGGGAGGCGAGACTTGGATAAGGCAAACGTCGAGCGGAAGGAGCCCGCTCGTGAACAGGGCCGGGATCTCGGAGAGGGACACGGGCATGTAGTCCGCGCGGCCCCGCCCGACCGCCTCGCGCACGTTCGCGCCGACGAACATCGCCACGTGCCGGAAGCTCGCCTCCATGCCGGGCTTCACGTAGCCCGCTTCTCCCAGCGTCAGAAGGTGGATCACCTCGACGCCCCTTAGCTGCGGCGCCCGATCGATGAGGGCCTGCACGAGACCTTCGGGCTCGGCGGCGCCCGGATGGATGTACACGCGCTGGCCCGAGCGGACTTCCTCGAGCGCCTTCTCCGCGGTGACTACCCTCGAGCGATAGGTGTCGGTCCAGGAGCTGAGACGGCTCATGGTCGCGCCCCGGCCGGCGACGGCCGGCGCGGCTGCGCGCCAAGGAGCGAGGCGAGCGGCTCCGAAGAGACGCCGAAGGAGCGCGCCACCGGCTCGGAGACGAGATGCCCGCGATAGACGTAGGTTCCAGCCGAGAGGCCTCGATCGTTCATCAGTGCGGATTCGATCCCGGAGCCGGCGAGCGCGCGCACGGACGGCAGCAGCGCCCCGGTCAGGGCCAGGGATGCCGTTCTCGCCACGGCCGACGCCATGTTCGGGACGCAATAGTGCGTGACGCCCATCTCGACGAAGACGGGGTCGTCGAGCGACGTCGGCCGGCTGGTTTCGACGCACCCGCCCTGGTCGATGGACACGTCCACGATGACCGAGCCCGGCTTCATCCTTTCGACCATGGCGCGCGAGACCGCCCGGGACGTTCGCTCGCCGCGGATCAGCACCGCTCCGATCAGGACGTCGGCGTAGGCGACGGCGCGCGCGATCGATTGCTCGTGGGCCAGCTCCGTGACCACCCCACGGCCAAGGAGCTCCCCCGCCCGCCGCAGCGCGTCGGTGCGCTTGTCGAGAATCGTGACCTGCGCCATGTTCCCCGCCGCCACGCGCGCCGCCCACAGCCCGACGACGCCGGCGCCCACGACGACGACGTGGGCGGGCGGAATTCCCGGAGCGCCTCCCAGGAGGATCCCGCGCCCTCCGGAGTGGGTCTCGAGATAGTGGGCACCGATGTGGACGGCAAGCTGGCCCGCAATCTCGCTCATGGCTCGAAGGACGTGCAGATCGCCGCGTTCGTCCTCGATGACTTCGCAACCGATGAGCGTCGCCCCGCTGTCGAGCAGCGCGTCGAGAAGCGGCCTTCCGCTGGCTGCTAAGTGGTGAAACCCGAGAACCGTTTGCCCTTCGTGAAGCCCCGCGACCTCCCCGGGCCTCAGGGCCGAGACTTTCAACACGAGGTCCGAACGGCCGGCGACCTCATCGCTCGCGTAGGCGATGCTCGCCCCGGCCGCCCGATACGCCTCGTCGCTGAACCGGGCGGGGCCGCCCGCGCCGGATTCGACCAGGACCAGGTGTCCCGCGCGCACGAGGGCGCCGGCAGCCGACGGCGTCAGCCCGACGCGGCTCTCGTTGGCGGTGCTCTCGCAGGGGACGCCGATGATCATGCGGGGCCTCGAACTACAGCTTTGGGATACTTGATTTGCAGCAACCGTGCCACGAAACGAGCTGCGCCCCAGGAGGGCGGGCGGTTCATCCGAGGCGCGGCGTCGCATTATTTGCGGGCCTCCCCTTCGACGAGACGGCCTGCGCGCGCCGGAAGCCCTGACCGGTGCGTGAAAGCACCCAGTCCCGGCCGGTGGGTGGGGGATTTAGAGCGGCTCCAATCTCGCGGAAAAGTGGCGGAGTTGGGGTGGCTCCTCGAGGATCCGCAAACCTCGGATCGTCTCGCGCATTCCTGCGATCTCCCCCGCCACCTCGATGACGTAGTCCATGTGGCTCTGCGTGTAGACGCGCCGCGGGATCGCGAGGCGCAACAGCTCGAGGCGCGCGGTGCGCGCGCCGCCGGTTGCGTGGGTATCGCCCCCGAACATGAACGACCCGACCTCGACGCCCCGGATCCCGCCCTGCTCGTAGAAGGCGCAGGCGAGAGCCTGGCCGGGAAAAGACGTCGGCGCCACGTGCGGGAGGAACGCGCCCGCGTCGATGTAAATGGCGTGCCCCCCCGGAGGCTGAACGATCGGGAGCCCTCGCCGCGCGATGCCTTCACCGAGGTAGCGGATCGACGCGATGCGATACGCGAGGTAGTCCTCTTGGACGACCTCGCGCAGCCCCACGGCGATCGCCTCGAGATCGCGTCCCGCGAGACCGCCATAAGTCGGGAATCCCTCGGTCAGGATCAGGAGCTGCTCCTCCCGTCCGGCAAGTCGATCGTCGTTCGTGGCGAGGAACCCACCGATGTTCGCAAGGCCGTCCTTCTTCGCCGAAAAGGTCGCCCCGTCGGCGAGCGAGAACATTTCGTGTGCGATCGATTCGATCGCAAGGTCCCCGAACCCGGGCTCACGCGTCTTGATGAAATATGCGTTCTCGGCAAAACGGCACGCGTCGAGATAGAACGGGACCCCGGCCTCGCGGCACATCCCGGAGACCTGGCGGATGTTCGTCATCGAGACGGGTTGGCCGCCCCCCGAGTTGTTTGTCACCGTCAGCAGAACGCACGCGACGCGCCCTTCGGCGCCCGCGAGCAGCGGCGCCAACGACTCGACGTTCATGTCCCCCTTGAAGGGGTGAATGGCCTGCGGATCGTGGGCGTTGGGGGCCGGCAGATCGATGGCGCGTCCACCGAGATACTCGACGTTGGCGCGGGTCGTGTCGAAGTGCGTGTTGGCGACGACGACCTGACCCTCGACGC
Source organism: Acidobacteriota bacterium (assembly GCA_043740355.1). Classification (GTDB taxonomy): domain Bacteria; phylum Acidobacteriota; class Polarisedimenticolia; order Polarisedimenticolales; family DASRJG01; genus DASRJG01. The sequence goes on from JAYUCM010000253.1 coordinate 13,004, forward strand.
CGAGGCACGTGAAGAGAATGTGCTCGGCAGCACGCCCCTGATGGGTCGGGATGACGTGGCGGAAGCCGGTGAGCTCTTTGACACGCTGCTCGAATCGGAACCACGAGCGCGCGCCCGCATACGACTCGTCCCCGCGCATGATGCCCGCCCACTGCTCTGCGGACATCGCCCCGGTTCCAGAATCGGTGAGCAGGTCAATCAGGGTGTCCGCGGCGGGAATCTTGAACATGTTCCAGCCCGCCTTCGCGAGAACCCCCCGCCGCTCCTCGCGCGTCGTCATGCGTATCGGTTCGACGCTCTTGATGCGAAAAGGCTCGATGATCGGCCTCATGCGTACCTCGTTGGTGCCCGCCGGAGCAGGTCGGCTCACGCCGACTGTAGCGCTTCAACGACTCGATGCGAGCATGAATGCTCCAAGCTGGTGAACGCGGCGGAAATCGAGTCTGGATGTTTCCGGTCGACTTTAGAGGGTATGGGTCGCGGCGTCGGGTGCTAATGTTGTGCCCGTTTTCGAGATCCGGGTTCACGGATTGCTCCTTGCGGGGTCGGAGAACGGGCGGGATTGGTGCCGTGGGGCAATCGGCTGCAGGTCGTCGACTCGGCAAGCTAAGGAGGAAACCCATGAAGAAGGAAGTTGCGCGCGGGTTCTTGGTCATCGTCATCGTGGGCCTCAGCGCCGCCGCGTTCGCAGCCGACTCTCCCGACGGCAAAGCGCTGTACGATGCCAAGTGCGCCATGTGCCACGGTAAGGACGGTGTGACCAAGCCGATGGCCAAGGGCTCGGCAAACTTGAACGACGTCAAGTTCCAGGAATCGAACTCGGTCGAAGCGATCGAGAAGCTCACGACCGACGGCAAGGGCACGATGAAGGGGTACCAGGGCAAGCTCGCGCCGGAACAGATCAAGGCGATTGCGACCCATGTGAAGACGCTGAAGTAACGCACAGGCCCCGTCTGGGGGGAAGCAGCGACGAACCGCCGCCGCGCTGAAGGAGGGAATCCGATGCAAAGGATGGTGAAGATCACGGCCTGTCTCGCGTTTGGCTTGCTGGTCGGCATCGCAGGCGTGCGGGCCGCAGAGGATGGCAAGGCTCTCTTCGACGCCAAGTGCGCCATGTGCCACGGTAAGGACGGGGTGGCCAAGCCCATGGCGAAGGGGGCGGCCAACCTGAACGATACCAAGTTCCAGGAGGCGAACTCGACGAGCGCGATCGAGAAGATCATCGCCGACGGCAAGGGGAAGATGAAAGGTCTCAAGGAGAAGCTCACGCCCGAGCAGATCAAGCTCATCGCCGCCCACGTCAAGACCCTGAAGTAGGGTGTCCGTGCGCGTCCTGACGCACGTCGTGGTGTACGCGCGGCATGCAGCGGGGCGGCGGCGGACCGAGTCGTTCAGATTCCCCGTCCAAGCCGCCGGGACCGCCTTCATCGCCGTGACACTCCGCCACGAGCGCAACTCCCTGGGTGGGAGGGCTGCGATCAGGAGAGAGCCATGAGAGTTCTGCCCCGCCGGAGCTTTGTGAACACGTTTCTAGCCGCCTCCGCCAGCGCTCTGGCTGCCTCGGTCTTGTACCCTGTCTTTCGATTCCTTAGCCCACCCAGGATTCCCGAGGCGACCGGCGACCGCGTGCTGGCGGGCAAGGTCTCGGAGCTGCCGGCCGAGGGATGGAAAATCTTCCCGTTCGGCTCGGAGCCCGGGATTCTCGTCGAGACCTCCGCCGGACGGTTCCTTGCCTTTTCCGCCAGTTGCACCCATCTCGGGTGCACGGTCCAGTTCGACTCTCCCTCCAAGCGAATCTGGTGCGCCTGCCACAACGGCTGGTACGACCTCGATGGGAAGAACGTGGCGGGCCCTCCCCCGCGCCCGCTCACCGGCTACAAGGTCCAGGTCGTGGGCGACGAGATCTTCGTCACGCGCGGCTAATTGTGGGAAGGCGTCAGGTGAGCCTCAGGCACCTCCTCCTCTGGCTCGACGACCGCATCGGACTCGAGGCCTTCCGTCACGTGGCCCGGGAGAAGACCGTGCCACTTCACCGGCACACCCCCTGGTACTACTTCGGTGGGATGACGCTCTTCTTCTTCCTCGTGCAGGTCGGGACAGGTATTCTGCTCATGCTCTACTACCGGCCATCGTCCCAGGAGGCGTACGAGTCGGTCCAGTTCATCGTCACCGAGGTGCGATTCGGCTGGCTGATCCGCTCGATCCACTCCTGGTCGGCGAACCTGATGATCGCGACGGCCTTCGTTCACCTTTTCTCGGTGCTATTCCTCAAGGCCTACCGGCCGCCGAGGGATCTGACCTGGCTTAGCGGATTCGCGCTCCTCGTGCTCGCGATGGGGTTCGGATTTTCCGGCTACCTCCTCCCCTGGAACAAGCTCGCTTACTTCGCGACAAAGGTTGGGACCGACATCGCCGGCGTCGTTCCAGGCATCGGAGCGTTCATGCTCCGCTTCCTTCGGGGGGGCGACCACATCACCGGAGGAACGCTCTCGCGGTTCTATGGTTGGCACGTGGCGATCCTCCCCGCCGTGGCCACCTCCCTGCTCGTGCTGCATCTTTTGTTGGTCCAGCGCCACGGCATGAGCGAGCCCCCTAGCGAGGAGGGCGAGAACCGGGCCACCAAACGCATGCCCTTCGTGCCCGACTTCCTCCTTCGCGATCTCTTCGGCTGGATCCTCGCGCTCGGCGTACTGGGGGCGCTGGCGGCGCTCTTCCCCTGGGAGTTGGGAGAGAAGGCGGACCCGTTCGCCCCCGCCCCCGCCAACATCCGGCCGGAGTGGTATTTCATGTTCATGTTCCAGACCCTCAAGTTCGTTCCGGGAGGCGAGGTGCTGGGAGTCGAGAACGAGGCGTGGGTCATTCTGGGTTTCGGCGTCCTGGGGTTGATCGGATTCCTCGTGCCGTTCCTGGACCGCGGCGTCGTCCGTCACGGGCGCAGCCCTTTTTTTACCGCAGCGGGAGCGCTGGTGCTGGCGTTCATCGTCGCCATGACGGCCGTGGGGTACCACGCGTGGTGGCCCGTCGGAGCGGCCGGCGTTTTCGCGGTCGGGCCGTGGATCGCCGGAAGGGCCCTCGCCGCCAGAATCGAGAGTAGGTGATGAGCGCGAGCGGTGGAGTGCCCATCCTGGTGCTGACCTTGCCGCTCCTTCTGGGTGCGGGACCGGGCGAGCCGAAGGGAAGGGCCCCTGTCGTGTCGTCCTGCCTTGCCTGTCACGCGCAGCTCGACGGGGAAGCTCGCGCGCCGGTGGATGCGTGGATTGGCGACGTCCACGCCGGCGCGGGTCTCGGGTGCGAGGGGTGTCACGGGGGCGATCCGTCGCCGGCCTACGCCGACGACCGCGACGCCGCCATGGACCCCAAGCGAGGGTTCCGGCGGGCGCCCGATCGGATCCACGTGCCTGATTTCTGCGCCCGCTGCCACGCCGACGCTTCCTATATGAAGCGGTACGATCCCAAGGCGCGAGTGGATCAGCTCGTGGAGTACCGGACGAGCACCCACGGCCGGCTCAACGCTCAGGGGGACCCGGTGCCCGCCAACTGCTCGGACTGCCACGGGGCGCATGGGGTCCGTCCCGTCTCGTCGTCGGAATCCCCGGCATACGCCACGAACGTTCCGAAGACCTGCGCCCGGTGCCATGCCGACGCGAAGTTGATGGCGCCCTACGGCATCCCCACCAACCAGTACGCCGACTACCGCCGGAGCGTGCACGCGTCCGCGCTGCTCGAGAGGGGGGACACGGCGGCGCCAGCGTGCAACGACTGTCACGGGAACCACGGGGCCGCTCCGCCCGGCTTCCTCTCGGTGGCGAACGTCTGCGGCCAGTGCCACGGCAGGGAGGCCGCCCTCTTCCGCGGGTCGTTCAAGAAGGAACTCTTCGACAGGATGGAATTGCCGGAGTGCATTGTCTGCCACGACCATCACCGGATCCAGCACCCCACGCCCGAGCTGTTCAACAGCGCGTCTGCGCCGGAGGTGACGGCGGGCACGATCACCAGCCTCGACCCGTTCGCCGCCAACCTCGGGGACCTCGCGGCGGGCGAGCGGAGGTCGGCCACTTGGAGGGTCGCTCTCGGGCCCCACCTCGCGCCCGATGACGAGCGGCTCGCTCACCGGGTGGAAGTGACGGCCGAAGGGGGCGAACGGCTGTCGCTGGACGCCACGGTTCGGCCGGGCTCCATTCTTGCCGGCGACGAACGCGCGGCGGCGGCCGGCCTGACCGCGACGCTCACCGTCTCGCCACTCGCCGGCCTGCCCGTCGAAGCCGGGGACGCGCTCGCGCTCCGGCTCGAGGTGCGGGCGGGGAAGGTGGCGCCGGTGAAAGGAGTGAAGGTGAGGGATCTCCCCGGCGAGGGGGTGGCGCCGATCGCCGGCTCCGCATGTCGCTCATGCCACGTACAGGGGGACGCGTGCGACCAGGCCACGGGGAAGATGTACGCCGCGCTCTCGACCCTCGACTCGGAGCTGAGGCAAGCCACGGCGCTGATCCACCGGGCTGAGGTCGCGGGGATGGAGGTGAGCGCCCCGCGGTTCGAATTGAAAAGCAAGGGCGCGAGCGCGACGATCGAGGCGAGGGCCCTGGTGCATACCTTCGACCCAGAGCGGCTGGTCGCGCGCGCCGAGGAAGGGCGGAAGACCACGAGAGAGGCCATCGAGGCCGGACGCGCCGCTCTGCAGGAGCTGCAGTTCCGGCGGAAGGGGCTGGCTACCTCACTCGTCCTGGTGGGCCTGGTGCTACTCGGCCTCTACCTCAAGATGCGGCAGATCGACCGTATGCGGAGGGAGGCGGCGGGAATCGAGCCCGTTTCCTAGATCAGGAGAGAGCATCGATCTCGCGCGAGGTTGGCGCGGCCACGGTCGCCTTTCGCTCCGGCTGCGACCATGACGCGGTGGGAGTACAATTCGGATCGACTTTGTCGGGAATCCGCTTTCCCAAGATTCGGGGCGGTTCTTGAGGAGGGCTGCCGTGGGACTACGACTGACACGCGCTGCCGACTACGCGGTACGCGCGATGATGCACATCGGCTCGTTGCCCGAGAACGGCGTGGCCCTCAAGGACGACATCGCCCAAGCCCAACACATCCCGCCCAGCTTCTCAGCGAAGATCCTGAGGCAGCTCGTGAAGACCGGGCTTCTGCGCTCCGCGCGCGGCGTGAACGGCGGCTTCGGCTTGGCGCGAGATGCGGCGAAGATCAACCTGTTGGAGATCGTCGAGGGGATCGAGGGGCCGCTTCATCTGAATGACTGCACGCCCGACGCCGAGCATTGCACGCTCTCGCATGATTGCCCCGTCAGCACGGTGTGGCTCGAGGTGCAAAACCAGATGACCGCACTGCTCCGTGAGACGACCTTAGAGACGCTGCTCGCCGCGCCGCGAAAGAACAAGCGGGTGGTCTACACCATCCAACACTGACGGCGCGGAAAACTACTTCGGGGCGCCCATCGTCAGGATGTACGCCGCGATGAGTCCCGCCTCGGCTTCCGTGACGTTCTTGATCGGCTTCATCTTGCCCTTCCCGTCGTGGACGCTCGCGACGAGCGATCCGGGCGTCGCGGACTTCTTGAATTCGGGGTCACCGAACGCCTTCGAGCCCGCCCCCATCTTCTTGGGAACGCCATCCTGTCCGTGGCACATCGCGCATTTCGCGACGTAGAGCGCCTTGCCTTCCGATGCCGCCATCGCCGACGCGACGCACGCGAGCACGAGGACGATGGTCAGCGCGATCGGAAGAGTCATTTTTTTCATAGTCATGGCGACACCCTCCTCGTTTCCGTAGGAGATAGGAAAGCAGGACGAGTCTACTCCTCACCCGGTGATTGGGAGACCAAGCCTCTCTTTATGAGGGACTTCCCACGCCTCCGACGCGGTGCTAGGCTCGGGTCATCGGGGGGGATACCGATGATGGTCGCTGATTCCAGATCCGGCTGGCTGTCACTCATTCTCGTTGGCGTCGCGGTGGTTCTGCTCCCAGGAGCAACTCGTGCGGATGTGCCCGCGAGCGGCTACGCGGGAGCGGACGCCTGCAAGGCCTGTCACGAAGAGCTCGCAATCACGCTGGCCGCGACGAGTCACGGGAAAACCGCGGTCGCGGATTGGGACGGCGGTGTCGCTTGCGAGACCTGCCACGGTCCAGGGGCAGCCCACGCGGAGAGCGGGGACATCACGAAGATCCGCGCTCCCGGCAAGCTTCCGGAAGCGGAGGCCTCCGCGGTATGCCTCAGCTGCCACGAGCGGGACGAACGGTCCCACTGGCGAGGTAGCGCACATGACGGTCGCGGCCTCTCCTGCCTGACGTGCCACGCGATCCACCAAACGGGAAAACCCCATCCCGCCCTGCTCAAGAAGGCGACCGAATTCGACACATGCGGGTCGTGCCACCTCCGTCGGAAGGCTTCCCTGATGCGCTCCGCGCACATGCCGCTCCGGGAAGGCAGCATGACGTGTTCTTCCTGCCACAATCCCCACGGCTCGACGGGTCCGTCGCTTCTGAAGCAAGACTCGGTCAACGACAACTGCTACACCTGCCATGCCGAGAAGAAAGCTCCGATGTTGTGGGAGCACCCGCCGGTCAAGGAGAACTGCTTGACCTGCCATGACCCACACGGCTCGCTTCATCCGAGGATGCAGATCGCGAAGCAACCGCGCCTCTGTCAGGGGTGTCACGACGAAACGAGGCACCCGACGCAGCCCTACGCCGATGCGAGCGCGGGGCCCGAGTTCTTCCCCAACAGCCGCATGTTCGACCGCGGGTGTCTCAACTGTCACTCACAGATCCACGGCTCGAATCATCCTGCGGGGATGCGCTTCCTCCGCTAGCCGCGGACGAGGAGGATCGGCTCATGAGGCATCTGGAAAGAGGCGCCATCGGTCCGCTGCTCGCGCTCGTCCTGTTCGTCGTCACTCCGGTCCTGTCGGCCGATGAGGCGAAAAAAGACGACGTGAAAGCGGAAGAAACCCCCGCCGCGGACGCCACGACCGAGGGTGAGATCGTCTTCGGTCCCCAATACTTCGCCGATTCCGACAACCGGGACTCCGGGAAGTTCGAGGAATTTCGTGACGTGCCCAATGGATTCGTCATGGAGAGATTCGAGTTCCTGTGGCGGCCGGGTCAACGATCGTACTTCGAGCTAGCCGCGAGCGACGTCTCGCAGCGCGACCAGCGCCTGCACGTCGAGTTCGGGCGGTACGACCTATGGAGGGGCACGATTCGCTGGTCGGAGAATCCCCGGCGTTGGACCGATCACGCGTTCCAGCTTTACGCCCAGAGCGCGCCCGGAGTGTTCACGCTCGAAGATTCATTCCAGTCCGCCGTGCGAGCGGCCCCCGCGAGTGTGGACGCCAACGCGGATCTCGAGTGGGACCCCGGGACCAAGGGCTTCATCATCAAGAATGCGATCCAGCAGGGGGCGCACGAGGTCGAGGTCGGTCACCAACGGAAGACCGGAGGCGTGGGGTTCCAGTACACGCCGACCCGGCACTGGACCTTCTCGATCCAGGCCGATCGGGAACGACGGAACGGAACCACACCGCAACCCCTCGCCATGTACTTCGCCCACGCGCCCGCCGAGGTGGCCGCACCCTACGACTTCAAGACGGACACGGCGACGGCCGCCGTCGAGTACGCGAGCCGGATCTGGAACGCCGGCGTGCGATTCGCCCACACCGATTTCGAGACCGGCCACAAGTCACTCCGTTGGGACAACCAGCTCTTCCTGGTGGACGAGGCGGTGAGCGCAAACGCCGCCAACCCCGGCAAGATGCAGATGAGCCAGGCGGTGGACTACGACTCTAGCCAACTGTCCCTCTTCGGCGGCGTCAACCTGCCTTGGCACACTCGGATCGACGCGTCGATCTCGGAGGGACGGACGACGCAAGACGATGCGTTCCTGCCGATGACCATCAACACCCTCTTGACCCCCGCCCCGCTTCCGGCGTCGAGCTACGACGGGGAGCACAGGACGCAAGCCATCCGATTCAACGTCGCGTCACGACCGTTGAAGAGCTTCCGCTGGGGCGTCTGGTTCCGCTCGTACGAGCTCGACAACAAGTCTCCGGAGCTCGACTTTGCCGACTACGTCCAGACCGACTACCAGTTCCCGCTCTGCGGGAACATCAACGCGTGCGATGCCAACGGGGATCTCATCGCCAACGATCGCATCGCCCGGCGAAGCCTCCCCTATTCCTTCAAACGTGAATCGGCAGGTGCGCTTCTGGGTTGGTCTCCCGCGCGCTGGTTCCAGGGGGCCTTCAGCTTCGAGCGGGAAGGCGTCGATCGCAAGTTCTCGGCCGTCGAAAAATCCGACGAGGACATCTACAAGCTGACGCTCGATTTCGAAATCTCCGAGTGGCTGACGGCTCGAACGACGTTCAGGCACCAAGATCGTCAGGCGAACCGTTACAACGCCGACTACTTCGAGGAGTCGTTCCCCATCGGCGAGCCCATCGTCGCCGATGCCAACGAAGGGGCTCGGCGGTTTTACTGGACCGACCGGAAGCGCGAATCCTTCAACCTCACGCTCGACGTCACGCCGACGCCCAAGGTGTCGATTTACGCGGAGGCCGCGTTCGCGAAGAATCAGTACAGCGACCCCGCCACCGGCCTCGACATCGGACGGTCGTTCACGGTCACGGAGGACCGCAACTTCGACACGATTCCGGAGACGTACGACATCCTCCTCGCGGGCCGGACCCGTGACCGGACGACGTCTTACAGTCTCGGTTTCGCGGCGACCCCCAATGACCGTGTTCGTGTCTACGGGGACTACACGTGGGACACGTGGAAGTACGGGCTCGAGACGCGCTATCGCGCGCCGGTCGCCGGAATCGGCTCCGACGATCCCCTGGACAACTGGGGAAGCGACGTCGAGGACGGATACGACACCGCCAGCGCCGGCCTCGATGTGGGATTCGCCGGCGAGCGGCGCTTGTGGCTCGGTCTCGATGCGTCGTGGTCGAAGGGCACCGGCGACATCAAGACGCACTTCGTGCCCGGCGGCCAAGCTTCGAGTGACACCACGCTGACGGAATTCCCGAGGCTCGTCACCACGCTTGCGATCGCCAAATTGTCGTTCAACCACCGGATACGCCCGAACCTCGGCTACGCGGTGCGTTACTGGTACGAGTCCTGGAAAGAGAAGAACTTCGCGAGCGACTTCAATCAGCCCTACATGGGCGACCCCGACAACGATCCCGCTTCGGCCCAAGCGATATTCCTCGGTCTCGACTACCGCAATTACACGAACCACATCCTCAGCGCGATGCTGGACTACACCTTCTGAATCGACCTACCGATCGTCCGATCGTCGTTCTGCTGACCAGCCACTGGATCAGTCTGGTCGGCACGGCGTTGGTCACAACCGCGGGATTTCTCTGGGTCTTCGCGCTCCCAGCCCAGGCTCGGGGTCGGGTGGACAACCCGTACACGGGGATCGTCCTCTTCCTGATCCTCCCGCTCCTGTTATTCCTGGGTCTCGCGTTGATTCCGTTGGGCATCCTGCTCGCCAAGCGCCGCATCGCCGCAGGTCTCGCGGCGCCTCCGTATC
>JAYUCM010000254.1:0-8980 GCA_043740355.1 Acidobacteriota bacterium
GACGCCGGAACCCATAGGCGTCTCGGCAGGCATCCCGAATCCCGACACGATCACGGAAACCGTCAACGATCTGGGGCAGACCGTCTACTCCGTCAGGCCGTCACACTTCGACATCTCGCCGCCGCTTCTCGAGATGGCGACGGCGGCGGCCGAGGCCCCACCCAGCACGGCCGCGGAGTACAACGAGCCGTCTTCCGACCCGATGGTGCCCACTTCGCGCATCATCCGCTCCAACGTTCCCGATCCGGTGGTCCAGAGCGTGGTCCCGTCCGCCTTCTCGCTCGCGGCGCCCACGACGGGGTTCAATTTCGCGGGCATTGCGAGACCGGGCGTGTCGGGGCCGTCCGACAGCAACGGCTCGGTTGGCAACAATCAGTTCGTCGAGATCGTCAACGTGACCTACCAGGTCTGGTCGCTCGACCGCGCCACGCAGGTTGCGACGCCTCTACTTCCCAGCGCACCGAACATCAATTCGCTCTGGTCGGGTTTCGGCGGCCCCTGCGAGTCGCAGAATAGTGGCGACCCGATCGTGCTGTTCGACAAGACGGCGAAGCGCTGGCTGATCTCGCAATTCACCCTCGACTTGGGCACCGGCCCCTACTACCAATGCGTCGCCGTATCGACGGGGGCGGATGCCACCGGGACGTATGCCCGATACGCCTTCGCCGTGCCCAACGGCCAGCACGGGGATTACCCGCACATCGGTGTCTGGCCACCGTCCGCGTATTACATGATGGCCGAGGATGAAACCCTCGCCGTATTCGCGGCTATGGACCGGACGAAGATGCTCGCCGCCAATCCGACCGCCACCTGGCTGGTGATCCTGGACCCGATGGAGGGGGGGCACATGCCCGCGGATCTCGACGGCTTCGCGCTCCCGCCCACCTTGGCTCCCGGCATCTTTGTATCGCTGCACTCCGACGGGATGTACATCTACCGGATGAAGGTGAGCTTCGCCGGGTCCGGCAGCGCGAGCTTAACGCTTCAGGCGAAAGTGCCGGTGGCCCCTGCGACCGCTGCCTGTGGAGGCCGCACTTCCTGCATCCCGCAATCGGGCGCCGACAACACGTTGCATTCGATCGGCGGCAATCTCATGTTCCGCGCGGCGTACCGCAACTTCATCGACCACGAGTCGCTCGTCGTCAGCCACTCGGTCGACCCCTCCGTCAGCGGCGTCGTCTCGGGGGTGCGCTGGTACGACTTCCGCCTGTCGGGCAACCCGGATGCGAGATGCCCGACCTTTCCCTGCGTGTATCAGGAGGGGACGCTCGCCGACGTCCCCGGCGGCCGAAGCCGCTGGTTGCCTTCCCTCGCCATGGACGGGGCGGAGAACATCCTCGTGGGCTACAGCACGACCGGCCAAGTCGACGGAACCGACAACCACAGCAGCCGCTACACCGGGCGCGCCAAGGCGGATCCTCCGGGGCTGATGACGGCGCCCGAGACCGTGGTCGTCACCGCAACAGCGAACAGCCCCGGCATTCGGTGGGGCGACTACGCGAGCATGAGCGTCGATCCGTTCGACGACTGCACGTTCTGGTATGTCAGCCAGTACTTTGCGGCGCCGTTCGGCTCCGGCTGGTCGACGCAGATCGCCTCAGCCGTTTTCCCCGCGGGAAGCGGCGCCGGGCAGTGCCCGTCGACGACGTGCGTCACCCGCCCCGCGGCGCAGCCGTTGATCGGTACGGCGACGGTTCCCGGCGACAACCAGATCACGGTGACTTGGACGGGCGTCACGCCGACACCGGGGGCCTACACCATCGAACGGGCGGTGGGCGCCTGCGGCGCCGAGGGACTCTACCGGCCGCTCGCCGCCATGGCGGGCACGGCGTCCAGCTTCACCGATACCGGTGTGCAGGGCGGGATCAAGTATTCGTACCGTGTGCGCGCGGCGGCAGACGCCGCTGGAAAGTGCCAGGCGCTGCTCGGGAGCGGATGCACCAGCGCGACGGCGACCGGGACGTGCAACCTCAAGCCGAGCTTTTCAGGAGCGGCGGCGGCCGTGAGCACTCAACAGGGCAACTGCGGCGTGACGGTCAGCTGGACGCCCGGCGTGTCCGGCTGCCCGTTGACGCCGAGCCTGCGCTACAACATCTTCCGTGGAACCACGCCGGATTTCGTCCCGTCGGTCGCGAACCGCATCGCCACCTGCGTCGTCTCAAGCTCGTATCTCGACACCGACAACTTGCAGAGCGGAACAACCTTTTACTACGTGGTGCGGGCGGAGGACGGAAGCCAAGGCAACGGCGGCGAGTGCGGGGGCGGCAACGAGGAGTCCAACAGCGTCATCGTCTACGGGACGCCGTTCGGTGCGGGATGGCAGGGCGCGCCCGGCACCTGGACGGACGCCGGTGGCGACGTCTACGCATCCCTGACGTTCGGCACGACGGTGTCGACCAGCGGTCCGGGATGGCGCTTCGTCAAGACGGCCAACGACCCGGGTGCGAATCACACGCCGGGCGGCAGCTACGCCTACCGCAACGCCGGCCCTACCGCCTCCGATGCGTATGAGTTCTTGTGCTCCCGTATGTACACGCCGCCGCTGACGGCGGGCGCGGCGAGCCTCAATCTGCACTACTGGGAGCGCCACCAGCTCGAAATCCACTTTGACGGCGTCGAGATTGCCTATTCCGTCAACGGCGGACCGTGGACGGAAGTGCCGGCTCCGAGCAACGGCCCCACCGAGGGATGCGACGTGGCCGACGACACCACGGATTGGAATGTGTTGAATTGCGCGCCGGCCTCTTTGAACGCGTGCGGCACGCCGCTGTCGGAGCACGTCATCACCGGGCCCTTCCCGATCGACAACACGTGCTTCGCGAAAACCTTCGCACACCCGGCCCCGAACCCGTATGCGCACCGGTGCCATCCCATCACCGGCCTGACCCCAGGCGACTCGATCCAATTCCGCTGGGGATCGACGGCCGACTGGATCTATGAATTCGAGGGCTTCTACCTCGACGACGTTGCGGTGACCAACGTTCGCTTGCCGAACGCGTGCGTTCCCAATACGTGTCCGGGTCAAGCGAACGGAACGGGGTGCGACGACGGCGTCGTCTGCACGATCAACGACGCATGCACCGCGGGGAGCTGCGCGGGCACCCCGACTACGGCTCCCGCCGAGACGCAACATGTCCTTGTGGAAGCCGACAAGACGTCCTTCGTTTGGGATCCACAGCCGAGCTCGACGAACTACGACGCCGTCCGCGGCGAGCTGGGGGCGTTCCCGGTCGGCCCCGGCGGTGGCGACGAGGTCTGCTTCGACGGCTTGGGCGCAGCAGGGCTCGTCGATGCGTCGATCCCGGCGACAGGCACCGGCTTCTGGTACCTCTCGCGGGGCCAAAACGCCTGCGGCGTCGGTACGTTCGGGCAGCAAAGCAGTGGGATGCCGCGACTGACGACGACCTGTCCCTGACCTCCTCGGAAGTCGCGCGCCATCGCTCTTTTCATTTGAACCTGGACGCGGGTTCGATTCCCGCCGGCCTCTCCCGCTGCGTCAAGAGTCGCGCCCACTAACTCCCGGTCCGCGCTATCCTGTGCGACCTTTCGAGGGAGCCCTACTCATGAAGACGTTCCGGATGCGGTGGATGGTGGTGCTCGCGGCCCTCGTGTGCACGGGCACGCTCGCTTCGGCGGGTGACGACGATCTGTTCCGTGGACCGGACGGATTCAAGGGAATCAAGTACCGATGGGTCGGTCCCGCCGTGGGTGGGAGGGCTTCCAGAGTCCAAGGGGTCCCCGGGTCTCCCGGAGTCTACTGGCTGTCCACTGCTGCCGGAGGGATCTTCAAGTCCACCGATGGCGGCGTGCGCTTCAAGCCGGTGTTCGACGACCAGCCCGTCGCGTCTATTGGCTCGCTTGCGGTCGCGCCGTCCAATCCGTCGGTCGTCTACGTCGGAACAGGCGAAGCGAACATAAGGGGCAACGTCAAGCCCGGCGTCGGCATCTTCAAGACCACCGACGGCGGCGCGACGTGGACGCACGTTTTCAAGCAGGAAGGCCAGATCGGAGCGATGGCCGTCGATCCACGTAACGCCGATGTCGCCTTCGCCGCGGTTCTCGGCAAGGCGTTCGGCCCGAATGCCCAGCGCGGCGTCTACCGTACGAAGGACGGCGGCAAGACCTGGACGCAGGTCGTGGCGGTCGACGCGGACACCGGAGCCTCCGACGTCGCGATCGATCCGTCGAATCCCAACGTCGTGTTCGCCGGCTTCTGGCAAGCGCGCCGCACACCCTGGTCGATGACGAGCGGGGGGCCCGGAAGCTCGCTGCGGGTCTCGCGCGACGGGGGAGACACCTGGAAGAAGCTGACCGAAGGGCTCCCGGAGGGGAATTGGGGAAAGGTCGGCGTCGCGGTGGCTCCTTCGAATCCCGATCGGGTTTACGCGCTGATCGAAGCCGAGAAGGGCGGCCTCTTCCGATCGAACGACGGCGGCAAGTCGTTCACGCTCGTCAACGAACAACGCGGCATCCGCCAGCGGCCCTGGTACTACTCGACGATGACGGTCGATCCGTCGAACCCGGACGCGGTGTGGTTCCCGCAAGTTCCGCTCTTGAAGACCGTCGACGGCGGTAAGACGATCACTCGCGTGAAAGGACTCCATCACGGCGACAACCATGACGCGTGGATCGACCCGAAAGATCCGCGCCGGATTGCGGTCGCCAGCGACGGCGGCGTGGACATCTCGATCAACGGCGGCGCATCGTGGTTCGCCCCGGACCTTCCGATCGGGCAGTGTTACCGCCTCGACGTCGACGCCCACGTTCCCTACCGGGTCTCCTGCGCGCAGCAGGATCTCGGCACGGCCTCGGGCCCGAGCGACAGCTTGAGCTCGGCGGGGATCACGCTGGGCGATTGGGAAAGCGTCGGCGGCGGCGAGGCGGGCCACACCGCCTCGGACCCGTCCGACCCCGACATCGTGTGGGCCGGCGAATACATGGGGATCATCACACGATGGAACCGCCGCACCGGCGTATCGCGCAACGTGTCGATCGCGCCCGACGATTTTTCCGGACACGGCCCGATCGACGCCCGGTACCGCTTCCAGTGGACCGCACCCATCCTGGTTTCCGCGCACGATTCGAAGACCGTCTACCACGGCGCCAACGTCGTCTTCCGCACGACCGACGACGGGCAGACGTGGACAGCGATCAGCCCCGACCTGACCCGGAACGACAAGAGCAAGCAGGTGTGGTCGGGTGGGCCGATCACGGGCGACAACACCGGCGTCGAGTGGTACGGGACGGTGTTCGCGCTCGCCGAGTCCCCGAAGCGCAAGGGACTGCTCTGGGCCGGCACCGACGACGGGAAAGTCCACGTCACTCGCGACGGTGGGGGGCTCTGGACCGACGTGACCGGCAATCTGCCGGGGCTTCCCCAGTGGGCGACGGTCCAGACGATCGAGCCGTCGTCGTGGGACGAAGGCACCGCCTACCTCGTCGCGCACGCCTACCGGCTCGACGACCCGAAGCCGTACCTCTACAAGACCTCGGATTACGGCCGCACCTGGAAGAGCCTCGCGAAGGGGCTCGACGCCGGCGTGTTCCTCCACTGCGTCCGCGAGGACCCCGCGCGGAAGGGGATGCTCTACGTCGGGACCGATCGCGGCGTCGTGTTCTCGCGCGACGACGGCGCGACCTGGCAGCCGCTGATGCTGAACCTGCCGACGGTCCCGGTCGAAGATCTCCGCGTCAAGAACGGCGACCTGGTCGTTGCAACCCACGGCCGGTCGATCTGGATTCTCGACGACCTGACGTCGGTGCGCGAGATGACCCCCGCGATCGCGGCGCAACCGCTGCACGCCTTCGCTCCCCGCCCCGCCGTGCGCTGGCAGTATCGGGAGGAATTCCACGA
Source organism: Acidobacteriota bacterium (assembly GCA_043740355.1). GTDB lineage: Bacteria > Acidobacteriota > Polarisedimenticolia > Polarisedimenticolales > DASRJG01 > DASRJG01. The sequence continues at coordinate 5,855 of JAYUCM010000254.1, forward strand.
GAAGGGGCCCGGACAAAACCCCGTTCACGGCGCCTCGGTCGACTTCTGGGTCAAGAACAAGCCCAAGGGGGAGGTCACCCTCGAGATAAGAGACGCCAAGGGCGTGAAAGTGCGCACGCTGTCGAGCAAGAAGCGGGAGCCGGATTTCGCCGAGGACGATCCCGACGCTCCCGACGAAGAGCCCAAGGCCGCTTTGACCGCCGAGGCCGGGATGCTGCGCGCGGAGTGGGATCTCAACGCCGAGCGGCCGGCTCGGGTCAAAGGGACCAAGGCCGAATATTCGTCCGATACCGGCGCGCGCGTGCCGCCGGGGATCTACACGCTCGAGCTCAACGTCGACGGAGCGAAGGTGAAAACGACGCTCGAGGTCAAGCCGGATCCTCGCATCTCGATCCCGGCGTCGGTGCTCGAATCGCAATACGCCTTCGCCGATCGCGTGTCGGGGAAGATCGGACGCCTCGTGGGAACGGTCGACGCGATGCGCTCGGTGCGTGAACAGCTCGCCGCGCGCATCAAGGCGTTGGCTTCCGACCCGAAATCGGCGCCGTGGATCGCCGATGCGAACAAGGCCCAGGAAAAGGCGCTGTCGCTCGAACGCGAGCTGCACAATCCCGAAGCCCAGGTCGAATACGACATCCTCGCGAAAGGGGCGAAGCTCCTGTCCCGGCTGAACATGGTCTTCGCCACGACCATCTACGGGGACGGCGAGCCGACCCAGGGCATGCGCGAGGTCCTCGAGCTCCTCTCGCGCACGTTCGACGACGTCGCCGCGCGCTGGCAGGCGTTCGTATCCGCCGATCTGGCGAAGCTCGACACCTCCGCGCAGCAGGCGGGGCAGGGGGCCGTGATCGTTCCCGAGGTGGCTCGCTAAAGGACCGATCAGATTTCAGGCGCGCCGTAGGCGACTTGCGGGTAGTAGGCGCGGAGCGCGTCCATGACCTTGAGGACGGCGGCGTTGGAACCCGACTCACGGTTGAAGTCCTGGAACCGGTAGCGGGCGCCCTTCACGATCTGGAAATTGATCTGGTAGCAGAAGTTCTCGGGACTACGGGCCTGGCACGTGAACCATACCTTCTGGAGGCCTGTGGTCTTGAACTCGAAGTTCTGCTTGGGGTCGTTCCCGTCGGTCCAGATGAGGGAGTCGCCCTGCATGTCCAGCCGGCCCGGACGGTTCTTCTTCATGAAGGACGTCTTCAAGACCAAGCTGTCGAACGACTGCGCCGCGGGGGTGGGGTTTCCGGCTGGGGCTCCGCGCGCCGGCTCGAATTCAGCCACGACCGGCGCGTCCGCGCGCGTCGCCATCAGGGCGCCGATCGTCGATTCTCCGACGCCGTTCTGCTTGAGATAGACAAGATCGTTGACGGTGAGATCGTAAGGCCGTTCATCGCGCCGCACCTGCTCGGCAACGATGGACTCGGACATTCCGGATTTGACGAGACGCACCACATCGACGAGGCGGGCATCGTCGGGCGTGAGCGGCACCGGGGTCGGTGCAGGCGGAGGGACACGGACCCAGACGGCCGTGATCACTCTCTCCGACACTCCGGCGTCACGCAATGTGACGAGGTCCCCGGCCGACATGCCCACGGTGTTGGCCGGGTCGTTGACCATGGCGATGATCCCGCCGGTCGAGGCGCCGGCCTTCTGCGCCGTCAAGATCGAGTTGACGGTCAACACTTCTGCGCTGGCCGGCACTGCGGCAAGCGCCAGGCACGCAACCGCGAGAACAGAACCTAGATTGACGCGTCTCATGAGGCACCTTCCTTGACGAACCCGATGGGGTTCAATACGCGGGGTAGTAGTCGATCGCGCCGGTAGCCCCGTCGAGGATCATGTCGTACGGGAACCAGTAGATGTACTCGTCGCCATAATCGTCGATGTACCCGTAGCCGATCCACAGCGTGCCGATGTACTGGTCCTGGGCCGGGTAATACGAAGCGAGCTGGATCCCGCTCCTCGGGCCCGAAGCCATGTTTTTCGTGGTCTTGTATTTCGTGACGGGAACGTCGCCCTTTTCGGAATGCTTCACCTTCACGCCGGCGATCTTGCCGTTCTGCACGTCCACGGAGGCGGCGAACTTCCCGTTCTGGTGAATCTGGTGATTGCCGTTCTGCTTGATCTTGTCGCCGACCAGGCCCTTGCCGGACATGTTCTTGTGCTGCTTGGCGTGCGACGACTTGGCGCCCTTTTCCTGCTTGTCCTTGGGTTGGGCAAAGATGGTGCCGCCGGCCACCACGAGGCCTACGACCGTGAGACATGCTGCGAGAAGACGAAGCCTTCGAATCATGGATGCACCCCCGGTGTTGTTCGTCATTCGAGCAATCGCTCTCGCGGAGATGCTAGGCGGCAGGTCGAGATGTCTCCATAAGGTGTAACCCTACCGAACAGCGAGCGAAGCTTCGCGTGGGAGGTTGAAGCGCCGTCAGCGACGAAAGCTGTCGAGCGACAACGCGGCCGTCAGCTCGCCGCGCCGCTCGCGCTTCCACCACGCGCCTCCCGTGGCTTCGGCCTCGGGGAGTGTGGTGAACCCATACTCGTACATGACGAGCCGGACGTAGCGCGGCGGCTTCGCGAGCAGTGTCTTGTCATCGAGTAACCGCAGCACGGCAGGGGAGCCTTCCAGCATCCGTCGCATCAGCCTCACCAGCCACGGTTCGGCTCGACGCGGGTCGAGTGCCGCGAACCACATCTGCCAATCCAGGCGCGGTTGGTGCGGGGCGACGAAGCGCGGCGGGCGGTTGACGTCCCCCGGTTTGTAGCGAAACGCGACCTCGTGCCAGCTCACGCCATCATCGCTCGTCTCGATCGCGATTTCCGGTCGCGAGGTCGTCATCGAGCGGAAGAGACCGTATCCGCTGATGCTGCGAAATGGCGCGACGAGGGTCATCAACCCGGAGCCTGCATGGACGTACGCCGCCCCGCCATCGAGGAGCCTGCCGGGGAGTCCCCCGATTCGGCCTGGCGGACGCGTGCGCACCATCTCCTCGACGAGCGTGAGGCTGCTCGCGTACGCCATCGCGGCGATGGACAGCCCGTACGCCAAGTGCCCGGCTCGAAGCACGGCGGACCGCTGCGATCCGACCGCGACCACGGGATCGCGCCGCAGCCGGGACTGAAGAGACGCGC
>JAYUCM010000255.1:0-8970 GCA_043740355.1 Acidobacteriota bacterium
GGAGGAGGCCGCACGTTGGGCCGTCGCCGACGCCGACGTCCGGTCCGACCTGCGACGCGCCCTCTCCCCCGAGTTCATGAATCGTGTTCGCATGATCCATTTCGGCCGGCTGACGTCGACGAGCGCGGAGCGGATCCTGGATCTCGAATTCGAGCGGATCGCCCGGCGCTATCGCGACGTCCATGACCTCGATCTCGTGCTCGATGCCGCAGCGCGTTGCGAGCTGCTCGCTCGCGGTTTCTCGCCGGCGTTCGGCGCCCGCCGCCTGGCCGCCACGCTCGAAAGCGTTTGCAACGTCCCGATCTCGCAGCGCATTCGTCTTGACGATCGACGCGGCGCCAAAGACAGCGACGCCCTGGTCGCGTGGCTCCGGGAGCTGCGGCAGGGCGAGCGCGCGTTCGATCCGAACGAGGTCCGGCGCGAGGTCTTGGCGCAGGTGAGGGCGCGGCTCGACTACGCCCAGCTCCGGATCGCGTTCCGGGAAGGCGCTTTCGTCTACGAGCCCGGGGGCTCGCGCGTGTGATGCGGGAACCCCTCCTGGATTCGCTGTGCGGCCTCTTGCGGCGGACCTACGCCCTCACGGCTCCGCTGCTCCCCATCGGCCGTTACGTCATCGGGGATGCGGGGCTGCGGGCGCTGTACCCCAAGGGCGAACAGGAAGTGCGATCCGGAGCGGGAGCGGGCGCGCGGCTCCTGGTCCGCGACTCTGGCAGCGGAGTTCGCGCCTGTATCTACTACCCGGACGCGATGATCCGGTGCCTCGAGGACAAGCCCCCGCAACGTGGTCTCGACGAGGACAACGTCGACGCATTCGCCGTCCTCGTCGAAGAGCTCGACCACCTGCTCGTTGCCGCCGAGCGGGCGCACGCAGGGCGCGGCGTCTCGCTCCTCGAGCTCGAAACTCAGGCCAACGTCAGCAAGGACCTCGTGCTATCGCGATTCCTGGCCCGGCCGGGGCGGCGCCTCGACAAGAATCGGCGGGCGTGGCTTCGTTACCAGCTGTTCGACGCACGGACCTACTGCGACGACGATCCCGAAGTATGCCGTCGCTACAACGAGGCCTCGCGCTTGGCGCTGCGCTTCCTTCGGTCGTTGGAGCAGTTACCGCAAGGGCGGCGCGTCGAGACGTTGCGTCGTTTTCACCGGGCGGCCCTGGCCGGAAAGCTGGAGCTCTGCGAGGGGCACTGACGCGCCTTGGGGTCCTCGGTCAGCTCGTCGGTGACGCCGCCTTCAGGTCCGTGCCCTTGACACCCTTCTCGTCCTTGTCGCGGCGTTCGAGATTTGCCGCGGCCGCAAGCTTGGCCGCTTCGTCGAAGAGCGTCAGCGCCTTTTGCACCTGGGCGTCCCCTTCCACGAGGATTTTGCTCTCGGCCTCGGCGCCCCACTTCACGCGCCCGATCTGGGAGCGCAGGCGCAGCTCGAGGCCCTTGCGCGAGGTGTCGAAGGCTTCGGCGTCGTACTTGAAATTGCGCGATGCGAGAAACGCACGGAGGTCCCGGATCACCTCGTCGCCCACCGCGAAACCGGGCTTGAGGTCGGGATGGGCGGAAGCGAACCGAACGGAGTAGTCGAACAGGAGATTCTCGCGGCGAAGGCGCGAGAGCAGAGTGGGCTCGCGCTCGGCGCGAACGACGTAGTCCGGAGTGATTCCCCCGCCGCCGTACACCGTGCGACCGGAGTCGGTCCGGCGCACTTCGTGGCCCGCCAATCCCGGGTCGACCGAGCTGCGCGCGTCGTCGTCCTCGAGTTCGGCGTCGAGAAAATAGTCGTCGAGGTTGGAATAGTCGCGTTGAATCAGGCGGCCGGACGGGGTGTAGTACTTGGCGGTGGTGAGGGCCAGCGCGCCGCCGTTGCGAAGCGGGATCACGCGTTGAACGAGACCCTTGCCGAACGTCGTTTCTCCGACGACGAGGCCGCGGTCGTGGTCCTGGATGCAACCCGACACGATCTCGCTCGCGGACGCGGAGTTGCGGTCGACCAGCACGACCAGGGCGGCGTTGGTTCGCACGTCGCCTTTGGCGGTGTAGTCCTGATCGGAGCCGGAGATGTGGCCGCGCGTGTAGACGACGAGCTTCCCCTCCGGGATGAAACGGCTCGCGACGCCCACCGCCTGGTCGAGCAGGCCGCCGGGATTGCTGCGCAGGTCGAGGATCAAGCGCTCCATTCCCTGGTTCTTGAGCTTCTGGAGCGCCTCGTCCACCTCGTTCGTGGTCGTGCTCGTGAAGCTCGAGATGCGGATCAACCCGACTCCCGGCTGGACCAAGAAGGCGTGCGCAACGCTGTGCGTCGGAATCTCGTCGCGGAGCAGCGTCACGTCGAAGCTTGCATTCTCACCGGCGCGCTGGATCGTGATCGTAACTTTAGTACCCTTCTCGCCCTTCAGCTTCCGGACGGCCTCCTGGACCGTCAGGCCGATCGTGTCCTGACCCTCGATCTTCGCGATCACGTCGCCGGGCTGCAGCCCGGCCTTGGCGGCGGGCGTTCCGTCGATCGGAGCGATGATGGTCAGCGGCTGATCCGGGCCGCGCTTGTTGATTTGAATACCCAAGCCGTAGAACATCCCGCGCTGCTCGTCCCGCATCTCGCTGAACGCTTCACGGTTGAGGTAGTTGCTGTGCGGGTCGAGCGTGTGCAACATCCCCTGAATGGCGTCTTCGACGAGATCTTCCGAGCTCGCCTTGCCGATGGAGTTGTCCTCGACGAGCGCGAGGATGCGTCCGAAGGTGCGCACCTGGGCGCTGGACTTGTCGACCTCCGCCTCGACGCCGCCGGAGAGCACGCCTCCCAGCAGGCACGCCCCTCCCAGAAACAAGACGGTCACCCCCGCGGTCCCTCGTGCCGGTCGGCTCATCGCGATTCCCTCGACGTCTGGAGAGCGTCTGAAGTATAGGGTGAGGGCAGGTGCGCGGCAACGAATTCGTGGCTTTGTACAGCGCCGGCGGGGGTTTCTTGACACCCCCTGGGGCGGCGAGTAGCCTCTCCGTCGTGTTCGGTTCGATCGGCGGCCCCGAAGTCATTCTCCTCTTCATCGCGGCGTTGCTCCTGTTTGGGCCGCGACGCCTGCCGGAAATCGGCCGCACGCTCGGAAAGACCGTCGCTGACTTCCGTCGGGCAACCAACGACTTCAGAATGAACCTCGAGCGGGAAGTCCGGATGGACGAGATCAAAGACGCGATCCGACCGATCGAGAACGCGCCGCGCCCGGAGACCTTGGCCCGGGGCGTCCTCCAGGATGTGATGTCGCCGCCGGTGCCCGCGTCGTCGTCGGAACCGGAATCTCCCGCGGCCTCTGCCGACACCTCTGCGATCGATGGCGGACCCGGCTTCGTCCACTGAGCCGGCCATGAGCTTCCTGGAGCACCTCGACGAGCTCCGGTCGAGGCTGTTCCGGGTCGCGATCGTCTTCGTCGTGTTCCTCGCGGGCTGCTGGTTGGTCAGCGACCGCATTCTCGCGTTTCTCCTGAAGCCGATTCGCGATCACCTGCTCGGCGACGGGGCGATCATCTTCATCGCGCTCACCGAGCCGTTCATGGTTTACATGAAGGCGTCCGCGATCGCGGCACTGTTCCTTTCGTCCCCGTACATCCTCTGGCAGTTCTGGGGATTCGTCGCGCCCGGGCTCTACAAGACGGAGCGGCGAGCGGGCGGGCTCTTCATCGTCGCCGGGACGATTTTTTTCGTCGCGGGCGGTGCATTCGCCTACTACGTGGCGCTTCCCGTCACGGCGCGCTGGCTCCTGACTTTGGGGGCGCAGTTCAAGGCCCAATTGACGCTGCAGTCGGCGTTCGAGTTCGAGAGCCGCATGTTGATCGGGGCCGGGCTCGTGTTCGAGATGCCCATCCTGATCCTCGTTCTGTCGCGCTTCGGGATCGTCACTCCCGGGTTCTTGATGCGGCACTTCCGGATGGCCGTCATGGTCATCGCGATCGCGGCGGCGGTCGTCACGCCTTCCGGTGACGCCCTGACGATGACCGTCTTCGCGCTGCCGATGATCGCACTCTACCTTCTGGGGGTCGGCTTCGCGTGGCTCGCCGCAAGACCGGCCGCGGGGGAGCCGGCCTCCTCGTGAGCGGGAGCGGCTGGCCCGGGCCCCCGGTGGGATTCGTGTTGCGGCCCGGAGGCAGCGGCGCACTCTACGTCGCGGCGCACCTGGAGCAAGCCGTCTACGCCCGCGGGCTCGACTCGTGGGAGGCGTGGCATCGGGCGCTCGCGAGCGGCTCGACAGAATCCGGCCGCGGGGCGACCGCGGTCGTCGCGGGCGCGCCCGGTTCGCGTTGGCGCGTGAAGGCCATGCGCCGCGGCGGACGTCTCGCGGGGATCTGGCGCGATCGGTACGCTTCCGCGCGCCGGCTGGTGGCAACGCTTTCGGCCTCGGCCGAGGCGCAAGCGCGGGGCGTCCCGACCGCGGAACCCATCGCCCTCATCGTCGAGGCCGGCCCCCACGGATTCGCGCGAGGCGCGATGGCGTTCACGGAGATCGAAGGATCGGAGGACCTGGCGCGGCGGGTGGTCCGCCATGCGGCGACGCGCGCGGATCTGGTTGCCGCGATCGGCGCGGTGCGCGCGATGCATGATCGCGGCGTTTCCCACCCGGATCTCAATCTCGGCAACGTCTTGCTGCGGCCCCGCGCCGGGGGCTCGCCCGAGGTGTTTCTCATCGACTTCGATCGAGCGACCTTCGCCCCCGGGCCGCTTCCGTTCGATTCCCGACACGCCGCGGTGCGCCGTCTCGAGCGCTCGTGTGCCAAGCTTACGGGGGCGCCCGGCCCTCTGGGGCCCGGCTCGGAAGACCTCTGGTACGCAACCTACGCCGGCGAGGATGCCGACCTCGCGCGCCGTTTCGCCCGCGGTCGCCCGTGGGGAAGACTGAGACTTGCGGTGCACCGGCTCGGATGGAGACGCAACCCGCCATGAACCACGGATCGCGGCTGGAAAAACTGAAGGAGATGGCCGATCGCTTTCCGGACGACCCGCGGGCGCGCTACTTTCTCGCGCACGAGTTGTTCCGCGTCGAGGACTGGGAGGGCGCGGCGGAGCAGTACGACGCCTACTGGCGGTTGTCCCCGGGAGACGAAGGCGCCGCGCTGAAGAACCTCGGGTTGTGCTGCGAGCGCCTCGGACGCAACGAGGCGGCAGCCGAGGCCTACAACCGGGGCATCGAGCGCGCGCTCGCTCACGGCCATGAAGGCCTGGCGTCGGAGATTCGCTTCTTGCTCGCCGCACTCGGCGACTGAAGCGACTCTACGGAGCCGGCGACGCGTCGCGGGGCCGCTCGAGGATCGCGTGGATCGCCTCGACGACGGCTTCGGGAGCGAGGCCGTCGAACCCTTCCGCGGCACGGTCGTCTCGTTTGATTCCGGTGTGCGCGCTTCCAGGCCGTGCCAAGGCCACGAACGGGACGTTCCACGGCGTGTTCACGACGGGGTCCGTCGGACCGTAGAGCCCGACGACCGGGCAGCCGACGCCGCAGGCGAGATGGAGCGGCCCGGAATCGCCTCCCACGAAAACGCGCGCGCCGTGAAGCAGCGCCGCGAGGGACGCAAGAGAGGTCGCCGGCGCCCGGTGCGCCCCACCGTCCGCGGCCGCGACCACACGGTCGGCGTCGGCCTCCTCACCCGGACCGCTGACCACGATCGATGGGATGCGGTGGTCGGCGAGGGCGCGGCACGCCGCGCCGAACAGCGGAGCCGGCGGCTTCTTGAACGCCTGCCGCCGACTGGCGCCGGGATTCAGCACCGCGTAATCCCCGCCGCCGACGAGCGACTGCACGATGGAGCGCGCGGCGCTCGCGGCGGCAGGTCCGATCGCGATACCGGCATCTCGGACCGGACGCACCGGAAGCCCCAGGGCCGCCACCAAGCCGAGATTGCGTTCGAGTCGCGACGTCCTGCGATCGCCGGCGGGGACGCGGTGCGTGGTGAGGAGTCGATTCCCTTCCTTCTGTTGATGGCCCTCGTAGCCCAGGCGCACCGGCGCTCCAGAGAGTCGGCCGAGCAGGCCCGTCCGGAGGTCGCCATGGAAGTCGAGCACGAGTCCGGCCTGGAGGGCCCGGACCTGCGAGACAACGCTCCCCGTCGCAGCCACGAGCTTCGGCCACGTGAGCGGCGAGCGGGCGAGCGCGCGGAGCTCCGATCGGGGGAGTGCGACGACCGTGTCAAGGTCGGGGTGCTCGCTCAGGAGCTGCGTCCACGGCTCCCAGGCGGCCCAATGAATGCGCGCGTTGGGGAGGCCGGAGCGCACGAGCCGCACCGCGGGGAGCGTGCGAACGATGTCGCCCATGGCTCCGAGCCGCAGGACGAGGATCGCGAGCCCGGATCCGCGGGCGTCGATCGCCTCGCGAAGTGGGGCGGGGAGCGCCAGCATCGCGCGGAGTATAGATGCGGTTCTTTGCGCCTCCGCGTCGAACGGTGTATACAGCGGATGCCCGTCGGCCGGAGGTTCCCCGTGCCCCTCGACGCACGCGTTCTCGAGATCCTGTGCTGTCCCTCCTGCCGTGGAACGGTCCAGGAGCTTCCGGGCGACGACGGCCTCGAGTGCCTCTCCTGCCGCCGGATCTATCCGATCCTCGACGGCATTCCGGTCATGCTGATCGAGGAGTCCAGGGTCCCCGAAAGGTGACCGGGCGGCGGAAGGCGGTTCTCGGATTACCTTGACCGATTTCGTAACGGACCTAAGTTGGAACGCGGGGTCGGACAACCTCGATCGGTCCCGGGGTCCCAGGCACGGGTCGGGAGCCAGTGATCGGGCGGCGTCCGGCGGACGAGAGAGCATGGACCAGCGCAAAAAAGCGGGACTCCCCGCGAGCCTCGTCAACGGCCGGCTCGAGGGCCTGAGCGTCCCCGACCTGCTGTGGAGCCTCTGCCGCAGTCATTCCACCGGTGTGTTGCATCTGACCTCGCGCGGGATCACGAAGAAGGTCTACATCGACGAAGGGCGGATCGTCTTCGCCGGCTCGGGAGATCCCGACGACCGCCTGGGAGATCTCCTCCTCCGCGAAGGGCTGATCACGCTCGATCAGCTCGAATCCGCGATCGCCCGGCTTTCCGGAGGCAAGCGTCTCGGAACGCTTCTCGTCGACGGGGGGTACCTGACCCCCGACAACCTCGTGCGTGGTGTGCTCAACCAGGTGAGGGGAATCGTCCTGGGGCTGTTTCCCTTGGACGAGGGCGAGTACGCCTTCTTCGAGGGACCGCTCCCGACGGACGAAGTCATCACGCTCGGCATGCGCACGGCCGAGATCCTGTTGCAGGGGATCCGGCAGATCAGGTCGTTCTCGCGCATGCGGAAGAGCGTCGGTCCTTCGTCCAGCCGGTTCCGGCTCGACCCCGCCTGGCACGACGTCCTCGACGGCCTCGACATCCGCGACGGGGAGCGGATGCTGCTCCAACGCCTCGACGCGGCCGGCGCCCGGGGCACTCCCATCGACGCCATGTGCAGGGAGGTGTTCCTTTCGAATTTCGAGATCTATCAAGCGCTGTGGGCGTTCCTGGTCTTGGGCGTCGTCAAGGAAGTCGATCGGGGACGCGAATCCGCTCCCGGCGCGGCGATCGGAGGACGTCTCGAGCGCACCAGCCTGCCCGAGATCCTCGTCCGGCTCTGCCGCGACCAGGTCACCGGGGTCCTGCACATGGCGCGGGGCACGATCGAGCGCACCCTGCACATCAAGGAAGGCAAGTGCGTCTTCGCGACCTCGAACGCCGTCGACGACGGTCTGATCGCGCACCTCCTGCGCCGGGGCGTGATCTCGCTCTCCGACCGCGAGGAGACCGCGCGCCGGCTGCTCTCGAACAAGCGGGTCGGCACGATCCTTCTGGAGATGGGGGTCATCGACGAAGGCGATCTTCGCGCGACGGTGCGCGAGCAGCTGTCGGAGATCGTGTTCGACACGTTCCGCTGGGACCGGGGTGACTTCCAGTTCTTGGCGGGCGAGCTGCCGACGGTCGAAGAGATCACGCTGACGCGCTCCCTCGAGGATCTCATGTTCTCAGGCGTGCGCCGCGTCACGTCGTGGTCGCGTGTGCGCGAAGGTTGCGGCGGCCTGGGTGCGCGCCTGGTGCTCCTCCCGGAGTACCTCTCGGTGCTCGACAAGATGACGATCGGTCCGGAGGAGTGGGAGCTGATCTCGCTCCTCAAGACGCCGAAGACGGTGGTCCAGATCTGCCGGGAGAGCATGCTCGGCGACTTTCGGTCGTGCCAGATCCTCTGGGCGCTCCGCCTGCTCGACGCCATCGGCGAGGCCCCGCTCGACGTCTCCCTCGACACCGCCCTCGGCATCCTCGACGCTGCGCCTGCGCCTGCGCCTGCGCCTGCACCGGCGATCGCGGACGCCGCCGCACCGGCCGCCGACACGCCTCCCGAGCCTCGAGCCGCAACCTCGCCCGAACCCGACCCGGCACCGCTTCCGGTCTCCAGCGCGGACGTCCCCACCGAGGTCATCTCCGAGCCCTGGCGTCTCGCCGCCCTGCGCCCGTCCAACGACGAGGCCCTCGCAATCCCGCCCGCGGACGCCTCGGCCGTCACAGAACCGGTCGAAACGGGGGCCACGCCGATCCCGGTCTCAGACGCGGACGCCTCAGCGGAGGTCATCTCGGAGCCGTGGCGACTCGCCGCGGAGCGCCGTCCCGAGGAGGTTCCTGCACCGCCTCCCGTCGCGTTCCAATTCGACTCGCCCGCCGATGCGACCGTCGCGATCTCGCGGGAGGACGTCGAGGCGGCGATGCGCGTTTCCGGCGATGCTCTCCCGCGCTTCGAGCTCGGCGAGCCGGGAACCGGTCTCGAGGACATGAAGGTCGACATCTGCGCCGCCGCGACGCCGGCGTCCGTGCCGGATGCGCCGAGCGAGTCGTCCGATCCCGATCGCACCGCGCGCCTCTCGCGCGAGGAGATCGAATCCGCGCTGAAGGACCCGCCCGAATCGCCCGTGGCTACGTCGGAATCCCACGCGACTGCGGAGGAATCGCCCGAGGCGCC
>JAYUCM010000256.1:0-3680 GCA_043740355.1 Acidobacteriota bacterium
GCGTAGCGTCGTCATCCGTTGCGACTTCGCGCGCGTCGCGTCCTCACGCTTCTCCTGCTCCTTGCGCTCCCACACTCTTGCCACAACGGCGGCAATGCGTTCGGCGGTCTCCAATTCGCGCCGGGCCTCGGTGGCTCTGGCGGCCTCCGATGAGGCGGCGTTGCCATGAAGTGCTACATCGACCGCGCGGGTCCACCTTGCCCGTTCGGCCTCGTAGGCTGGATCACCTTGGGCCTGCATCTGCGCTAAGCGCTGTTCTAAGTACGGATAGGCTGAGAGGAGGTCCATGTCCGTCTCCCGTGTGACGGTCCCGAAAGAAAGAAACGGCCCCGCTGGCGGTCGGGAAGTCCACCCCCGTTGCAACGGGTGCGGGGCCGATGGAAGTCTACGTCACGGGCACCGCGGGCCTCCGCGCGTTATGACTTGTCTATGTGTTACGGCATGGCCGCGTGGGTTACTTGTGTCTCTCACGCGAAGACCGCGAGCGCGCCGTTCGACGGTTTCATGGACACCCGTGGCGCGTGTTGACACTAGAAAACCCACTCATAACCCAAAGGTCGCAGGTTCAAATCCTGCCCCCGCTACCATCCGACAGGTGGAATTTGCAGGTTGTAGCACCCCGACGGCGGGGAGTCTGCGCATCTGAATGTCGAGCCGGGCGTCGCCGGGCACGACGCTGACGCCCTCGACGAACGCTCGCACGAACTCCTTTCGGTCTTCGAGGCTCGCGCGAGCGCAAGCCGCATGTCCTCAGACAATAGAAACCTCACATGCGGCACACCCTCGGCTTAAGCACGCGGCTGTGGACCGGCCCAAGCTGGCGGGATCTCTCGCGCTCGGCGGGGCCGCGGCGTCCGCACCGACGTTGATCCACTCCGGTAGCACCTTGGCCATCTTCGGGGCGGCGGCCCCGGTTGCCCTGCGAGGCCCGTCGGGCTAATGTTCCGCGTTGTGACATCCTCGGGACTGAGATGAAGCGCAGGGCTCGAGCGAGTCTGGCTGTGCTGCTCCTGATCCCGGCTCTTAGTGGCGTCGCTGCGGCGACCGAAGAACCCAACGGGATAGTGATCGTCCGAGCGCGTTACGGGGCCGCACCGATCCCCTCGGCCGAAGTGCGTGCTGAGGAGTTAACGGCCCAGACAGACGCGCGCGGAGAAGCGAGCCTCGTTCTTTCGGCTGGTGACCACGCCGTCACCGTCACCCACGCCGGTTTCGCCGCGGTCACACTCCCGGTCACGGTGCGCGCAACAACCGAAATCACGGTGACTTTCCAGCTGCAAGAGCAGCGGATCGAGACTGAGGTTGTCGTGGTGACGGCGACCCGAAGCGGAAAGATGGTGGAGGACCAGCCAATTCGCGTTGAAGCCGTGCCCCAGGAGGAGATCGAAGAGAACCTGACGATCGCGCCCGGGAATCTCACGACGCTGCTCAACGAGATCGGCGGCGTGCGTGTGCAGACGACCAGCCCTGGCCTGGGCGGCGCGAGTCTGCGGCTCCAGGGCCTATCCGGCCGCTACACTCACATCCTGCTCGACGAGCTGCCGCTCTACGGGGAACAGCCCGACGACTTCAGCCTGCTGCAAACTCCGCCGCTCGGTTTGGCTCAGGTGGAGGTGATCAAGGGTACCGCGTCCGCGCTCTACGGAGGCAGCGCGCTGGGCGGGCTCATCAATTTGGTCTCCCAGCGGCCCGGCGGGGAGCCCGAGTTTCTCGTCAATCAGACCTCGCGGGGTGGTACCGATGCGGTGGGCTTCTTTACCGGCAACATTCGCGATGGATGGGGTTACACCCTGCTGGGTGGCGGGCATCGGCAGCGTCGCGAGGATGTCGATGGCAACGGTTGGGCCGACCTTCCTGGCTACTGGCGCGGGGAGCTACGGCCGCGGTTCTTCTGGAACGATGACGCTGGAAGTTCGCTCTTCATCACGTTCGGAACAACCGTCGAAGACCGGGACGGCGGCACGATCGATGGCGCGACGACTCCCGCCGGGACGTCGTTTCGAGAGGGCCTACACTCTCGCCGGTTCGACGAAGGTCTCGTCGGACGCTTCTTGGTAGCGGGCGATCGCCTTGTGACGGTGCGCGTCGCTGCGACGGGAACTTGGCATGACCGCCGCTTCGGTGAAAGCCGCGAACGGGACGCGCGCACCTTCGCGACGGCGGAGGCCACGCTCGGCGGGACCAATCGAGGACACACCTGGGTCGTGGGCGCGTCGTTCCAGGGCGACTGGTACCGGTCCCGAGAGCTTCCAGCGTTCGACTTCACTCGCCGAGTTCCCGCCATCTTGGCCCAAGACGATTATGCCGTGACCCATCGATTCGGAGTTTCCGCCAGCGCCAGACTGGACTTCGATGCTGGACACCATACGTTCTTCAGCCCGTTGGTTTCAGCCCTCTTGCGCCCGGGCGCAGGGTGGACCGTCCGGTTGTCTGCCGGGACGGGATACTCCGCTGCGACGCCCTTCATCGACGAGACGCAGGTCGTCGGGCTGTCCCGCGTGATTCCGCTCCAGGACGTGCAATCCGAACGCGCGAAGAGCGCCTCGCTCGATGTAGGTTGGTCGACACGACGCATCGAACTGAATGGGACGCTCTTCGCCTCCGCGGTCAGTGACCCGCTCGTCCTCCGTGAGTCCGTCGCGCAACCCGGCCGATTCGAGATCGTCAACGCGCCCACGCCGACGCGTACGATTGGCGCCGAGCTTCTCGGTCGGCTTACGTTCGGTCCGCTTCACATGATCACGGCGTACACGTACGTGCACTCCACCGAGGCGGACCCGTTCGGAGGGTCCCGGCGCGAAGTGGCGCTCACGCCGCGCCATGCGGCCGAGATCGCCTGCATTTGGGAGAGTGAATCCAAGGGTCGAGTCGGCTTCGAGTTGTCGTACACGGGACGGCAACACCTGGAGCACGACCCGTACCGCGACGTGAGCGCGCAGTACGTAGAGGTCAGTGCCCTAGCGGAGCTGCGGATTCGAGCGGTGCGACTCTTCTTGAACGCAGTGAACCTCACCGACGTGCGCCAGACCCACTTCGACCCCCTGTTGTTGCCGGTTCAAGCTCCAGATGGCAGGTGGACGACCGACGTTTGGGCGCCACTCGACGGGAGGGTATTCAATGTCGGAGTCCGGGCGGAATTCTGAGAGCGATTCGTCCCCCTGAGTTCCTCTTGCTGGTGAAGAGCGACACGTGTGCCGTGATAACGTCCGTTGATCCAGCATGCGAGCGCAGAGACGACCGGCGAAGTCGGACGCGTTGCAGTGATTCTCGGCCTACGCGCTCGGCGTCACCTCGGCCGCCACCTCATTGAACCGCGCCCACCCCGTGATCCGCCGTCGCCACACCTCGGCCTCGCGCGTGCCGATTTGGCCGTGAGCTTCCATTAACGATAGAAGACGCAAGGCCGGTTCCACGTCATCGGGCTTCCGCCAGGCGGCCAAGCGGCCAGGCGGTCCATGCTCTTCATAGGGAAAGAGTACGGCGAGTTCGAGGGCGGGGGAGAAGGTGGGTTGCGGGGGCGGAACGCGTCAGTTCTTGCCGGCGCGACGCTCTCGGCTTCGCAGCCGATCGAATTGACTTCCGACGCTGTCCTTTGTGGAAACGCACAATCGGCGTATACCTTCGGCACGTCTTCTTGATGGGGTGCCTCATGAAGCTCGCTGCTGGTCTTCTCGTCGCCT
>JAYUCM010000257.1:0-8933 GCA_043740355.1 Acidobacteriota bacterium
GGCGCGTTGCACGTGTACGCGCTCCGGGCGAGGGAGACGGACCCCGCGCACGGCGTGAGAGGAACGAGCCTCGGTCCGGAGATCTCGCACGCCTCGCCGGATCCGCCGGGATCGTCGTGCGCGTACGTCACGTGGTACCAGGTGACGAGGCGCTTGGCGGCGCCCAACGCTTCGCCGGTGACCCACGGGGCGACGTTGATGCTCGTGTTGGTATTCGGGTCGTTGATCTGACCGGCGTTCAGGGCCAGGGCGGCCAGGTCCCACTTCCCGTAGGTATCGCCGATCGCGTTCCCGTCCAGCGCTCCCGGCTCCACGAGGTAGCCGTTTCCGGTCAGCGGGTTCGTGATGCGCCAGTAGTCCTTGTCTCCACCGGTTGCCGGGCGGATGAACGTGCCCTCGGTCGCGATCGGGTCGTAGTCGTCTTGCGTATCGGCACGCCGCCGCTCGAGCGTGGTGATCCCTGTGGCCGGGTCGTCGGTCGTCCCGTCGGA
Source organism: Acidobacteriota bacterium (assembly GCA_043740355.1). Lineage (GTDB taxonomy): Bacteria > Acidobacteriota > Polarisedimenticolia > Polarisedimenticolales > DASRJG01 > DASRJG01. The sequence goes on from JAYUCM010000257.1 coordinate 492, forward strand.
CACCGCGTCGACGGCCCACTCCATCCGCCAGTAGGCGTGGTGGAAGTGGGCATTGCACGTGCAGCTGTTGCTGGTGGCGCCGAAGCCGAAGATCGGCTCCATCGTCCCGTCGAGGTGAAGGCGCCATTCCATGATGTAGCGGTACCAGCCGGCGTTCGTCTCGGTCATGATCCAGAGGGCGTCGCCCTGATCGAAGATCGCGACCCCCTTGAAGTTCCCGGCGTCGCTTCCCGGGGCGCCGCTCTCGCACAGCGTCGAGGGTGGGGCGTTGGCGACCCTCACGCCCGAACCGGAGGACGGCACATCCGTTCCCGTCGCCTGGAAGCAGTCTTCCGAGTAGAGCCAGTCGCGGTAGGGCCCGCACGTGTTTCCGGTGTACAGGACGTTCAAGACGGGGACCTCGGCCCGCTTCAGGATCAGCCTTCCTTTGTAATACACGTCGGTCAGCTCGAGCCCCGTGCCGTCGCCCTGCACCGAAGTCGTGCAGCTCGGGTGCCTGATGTTCAGCTTCCAGACCGGATCGACGGCGGGCCAGAGGATCTGGTAGGAGGCGCACGGTCCCGTGGCGTACGAGCAGCCCGACGTGGGCGGCCCGCAGACGAGAAGCGCCGCGCTCGACGTAGGAGGTGCGCCGGACGGGTAACGGGCGACGCGTCCGGTCGGGATGTGCACCGAGACGATCTCATTCTTCTCGATCGACTGTCCCGCCGCGGCCTGCGAGATCACGCCGACGTTGACGAGGCGGCGTCCGTCGGCGTCCATGGTGATGGCGGGCATCGGCTCATAGAGCGTGAGGGCTTCGCTCGCCAGCGCGTCGGCGAAGGCGGCGTTTTCGCGCACGATCGTCGAAGCGTCGGCGAGCTCGTCCAGCGTGCGCGCGGGCTGTCCCGCGATCGCCTTGCGCTGTAGCTCCTTCCCCTTGGCGTCGAGCACCAATTCGAACGCCTTTTCTTCGGCTGCGTCGTAGATGGTCGCGTCGAACCGCGTCGGGTCGGACGGATTCGGCCGGACCGAGATGACCCGCGTGTCGGGGAACCGCTTTCCGGCCGCCGGAGCGTTGTGCGCCGCAAGGGCCGCGCCGACGGATTCGGCATTGGCTGCCCCGGATCCGTGCAGCGTCGTGACGCGCACGCGCCCCACGGTCCTACTGTCGTCCGCCGTCGCGATCCCGACCGTCAGGACCAAGCCAGCGGCCAGGAGGGCAGTCTTCGAGGTCGGCATCCCTAGAATCTACCGCGAAATAGGGGACACTCCCCTTTTCTAAGATTGAGGACAGTTCCTTTTTCTTACGAAAGAGGTATCCGGGGAGCTTTCCAAGAAAAAAAAGAAATTGTCCTCAATCTTAGAAAAGGGGAGTGTCCCCTTTCTCCAGGTCGAGGAGGCGCTGCTTCCGCCAGATGCCGCCGCCGTAGCCCGTCGGCGACCCGTCCTTGCCGATGACCCGGTGGCAGGGGATGACGATCGCGATGCGGTTCATCCCGTTGGCCGTTCCCACCGCGCGAACCGCCTTGGGCGCGCCGATCGCGATCGCGATCTGTTCATACGACCGGACCTCTCCGAACGGGATCGCGAGCAGCGCCTTCCAAACGCGTTCCTGGAACGGCGAGCCCGGGGCGTTGAGCGGAACCTCGAAAACCTTTCGCGTCCCCGCGAAGTACTCGGCCAGCTCGGAGCGCAACGCTTCCAAGTAATGATGCTCGCCGGGGACGAGCGGACGCCGCAACCGGCGCGAGAGCGTCTGAAGCTGCGCTTCGAGCATGCGCCTGTCGGAGAATTCCAGCAGGCAGATCCCGCGATCGTCCGCCCCCGCGATCAACGGGCCGAGCGGGCTTTCGATCCACGCGAGGGAAACGCTGTCCACGTGCTCGCCCTTCCCGGGCGTCGCGCCGAACGTGCGGGTGAAGGCGTCCCTGAACCCGCTGTGCGATAGGTAGCCGCTCTCGAACACCGCGTCGTCCACGCTTTTCCCCTCCCGAAGCGTCGCCAGCGCGCCCGACAGACGGCGCGCCCGGCCGAAGGCGCTGAAGGTCATGCCGTAGTGCGTCTTAAACCACCGCCGCGCACGCCCCGGGTCGATGCCGGAAGCCAACAAGTCCCCGGCGCGGATGCGCACATCGGGCGCCGCGTCCAGGCGCTCGATCAGGCGGGCGACCCATTCGGGCGGCTTCCCCGGCGTGTCGAGCGGCGTGCACCGCTTGCACGGACGGTAGCCCGCGAACAGCGCCTCGCGCACCGTGCCGTAGAACGTGACATTTTCCGGAAGCGGCTTTCGCGCCGGGCAGCCTGGCCGGCAGAAGATCCCGGTCGTCTTCACGGCGGTGAAGAACACGCCGTCGTAGGTGGGGTCAGAGGCCATGAAGGCCGCCACCATGGTGTCGTGAGTCGGCGCCGTGTTCATGCCGGAAAGGCTACCGGCGATTCTCGGGGCGAACCACCGGAAAAGCGGCGTCGAATTATCGAGCGGCGCCGAAGCCAGCGCGATGCGTCGTCCCAACCTGTTCGTATCCATGCCCCCGAAACGTGGGAGCGGCGGGAGCTTCAGGCAACTTGAGGGTAAGATTCCGCCATGCGCGCTCTCGACCCGGCGACCTACGCAACCTGGCTTTCCCGCTGGGCCGCCGCGTGGGGCGTCGCCGAGCTTCCCGACCGCGTGCGCATCGTGGTCAGTCAGCGCCTTCAAAGCTCGCTCGGCCGCTGCGCGCCCGGAGCGGGTCTGATCCGCCTGAACCCGGGGTTGCTCGAAGGCGCGCCCGACGTGCTGCGCGAGGTCGTCTGCCACGAAGCCGCGCACGTCGCGGCCTGGCTTCTTCACGGGCGCCGCGCGCGGGCCCACGGTCGCGAGTGGAAAGAGCTGATGCAGCTTGCCGGCTACGAGCCGCGCGCGAGATGGGCCGAGGCCGCGGTCCCCGAGCCCGTGCGCGCCCGCCGCGGGCGGCCCTTCGTCTACGTCCACACCTGCCCGGTGTGCCGCGCGCACTGGATCGCGAAGCGCACGTCGTCGAACTGGAGGTGCGCGACGTGCCGCGGCGCGGGACGCGAAGGACGGCTCACGGTGTCGCGATGCGCCGCGGTGGCAGCCGAGGTCAGGTCGTAGCGCTCCGCGTCATCCGCTGCATAACCAAGAGCGCCGCGAACGCGGCCACTCCGACCCCGGCGAACACGAACCAGATGACGTGCGCCTGGGCGTAGGCGGCGGGCATCGCCCCACTCCCGGCGAGCGCGGCGAGCCGCTGTGCCTGATCCGCCGCAGAAAGCTTGCCGGGATCGGGGCAGAACGCGTCGAGCAGGTATCCCGAAAGCACGAACCCTATGAACCACGCGAAGAACACGTTGAGGTGCGCGTAGCCCATGTACAACCCCTCCTGTCCGGGAGGGGCTTGCTTCGATGAAAACTCCAGGTAGCGGGGCGACAGGAAGCACTCGGCGAACCCTTGCAGCGAGATCCCCAGGATCATCGCCACCGTCACCGGGTGCGCCGCGATGCCCCACGCTGCCGCCATCGGCCCGATCGTCGCGGAAACGCCCATGATCATCGCGGACACGGGGATCAACGCCAGCGCGATCGCGATCGAAGCGATCGGCGCCAGCTTCCTGACGAGGTGCGTGACCGGAACGACGCACAGCACCACGACCAACGGGTTGACGTTGGCGTACCACTCCGGCATCGCGGCGTCGCCCACCATGCGCAGGACGTACTTCGGCATCGAGGCGTACATCTGGCCCTGGATGAGCCAGAAGCCGGCCGTGATCAGGATCAGCGCCATGAACCGCCCGTTGCGCAGCACGGTCGCGAGGCCGTGCAGCGATTCCGCGACGGTGCGCGGCCTCTGGTCGTTGTCGGGAGGCCGGTAGAGCACGATCGCGATGACGAGCGCGATCGCCGCCGCGCCCGCGGAATAAAGCGGCACCGTCCCGACGCCGAGCACCTGGCGCACCGGACCCGCCACGCTCTTCCCGGAAAACGAGCCGACGTTGACCAGCATGTAGAACAGGCTGAACGCCCGCGCGCGCGACACGTCGCTGGAGCACAGCGTCACCGTTCCCGTGATCAGCGGCTTCACGAACGAGCCTCCGATAGCCGCCAGAACGAGCCCCCCGATCACCGGCACGGGGCGCGGCGCGATCCACAGGACGCCGTACCCCACGGTGAGCAGCGCGAACGCGATGATCAGCGCCGGCCGGAACCCGATGCGGTCCGAGATCGCGCCGGTCACGAACGGCAGGAGGTAGATCAGCCCCGCGAACGACGCGCCGACCCAGCCCGCCTGGATGTCGGTGAATCCGACGACGCTCGTCAGGAAAACGGCGAGCGCGATGAACACCCCGTAGTACGCGGCCCGCTCGAACAGCTCGATGACGTTGGCGACCCAGAAGACTCGGGGGAAGCGCCAGGTGTTTGCGGGCGGTGAGGTCACGGGGGCGGATTGTGGCATGAGCGTCAGGCGCGGCTGGAACTCGGCCGCTTCCTGAGTGGTCAGCTCGGCGTTGACGCTTGTTGACGATCAGAGGTTTTTCGCCATGTTTTCGTCGATTTCAGGGGTCCCAGTGCCCGGCCGGGGTCGCGATCGCGATTCCTGGACGATCCTACGAGGCCGTTTTCGGCGTAGAGGGCCTTTTCCAGCCCCAAAACACCTCTCCCCATGGAAAAAGCGCGGAATCACAATACTTTACCAAGTTTCGGCCTTTTGCTGGGGCGCATCGGGGCGTTCTCGTGCGTCGAACTCCCGACCCCAAGTTGGCTGCAAGAGAATCAACACGCTCGAGGCCACCGTGGAAAAACGCGATCTATCTGCCCCGGCAACTGGGCGTACACTCCCGGCACCGGAGGGGGGCCCCCGTGCTGCGCCGCTACGTTGCCACCTACGAGTACATCGAAGTCGTCGGTGGGGAGCCTCGCGAGTTCGTGCACGAGACGATCATCGAAGCCATCGACAAGGACGATGCGATGGTGGTCGCGCAGCGCTACTTCCAAGAGCAGGCCCTGCAAAGCGGCGTCGGTTGGAAGCGCGTCTTGAATCGCTACGGCGTCGTCTCGGCGCCGTATGGCGCGACCGCCCAGGGCGGACGACGGGTCTACGCGGAGGCGGCGGCCGAGGAGTAGCGGGGGAAGGTGGTACTCCCCGCAGTTGGTCAGCAGCCTGCTGACCAAGACCCCTGGTACCACAACTGCCACCGCCCACATTGAACGCTGGGTTTCCGATGCGACACCCGTTCGACGAAATCGCCGTCGGCACGGGAGTCGGATCCTGTCCAGACTTCGCGCTGTAGTCCCACCCGACGGAGCCAGCGAATGGGTGCGAAGTCTCGCGTTCCGCCGCCGTCAATCAGGAGTTGGTGCGGCTGTATCACCACATCGGCACCGAGATTCTGGAGCGGCAGACGCGGCAGGGCTGGGGTGCCAAAGTCATCGACCGCGTGTCTGCCGACCTTCGGGAAGCCTTTCCCGAGATGAAAGGATTTTCCAGTCGCAACCTCAAGTACATGAAGTTCTTCGCCCAGATGTGTCCGGCCGGGCTAATTGGGCAGCAGCCTGCTGCCCAATTGCCCTGGTTCCACCTCGTCACGCTCCTGACCAAGGTTTCTGCAGACACTGAGCGCGAATGGTATGCAGCTCAAGTCATCCAGCATGGATGGTCGCGTCCCACGCTTGATGTTCACATCAGAAACCGGCTCCACTTGCGCCAAGGTGTCGCCATCACCAACTTCGACCGCCAACTTCCCACGCCGCACGCCCAGCTCGCAATCGAAGCGTTGAAAGACCCGTACTACTTCGACTTCCTCGGCCTCGGTGAAGAAGCCCATGAACGCGACATCGAGAAGGCCCTCATGCGGCACGTCAACACGAACATCCGTCCCGTTTGAATCTCGCCGCGCTCGACCGCCTTGCGATAAGCGTCGAAGTTCGCGGGGTACGCTTGCTTGAATTGCAGCGCGATCCCTTTGCCCATGGCGCCGACCGTGTTGACGGTATTGACCAACGCCTCGACGTCGGCTTGCAGCAGGTTCCCTGCTACCAGTTCGACCATCACAACCCCGATTCAGGTTCGAAATTCAGCGCCCCTGCCAGTATTCCGGCGCTCGTCGCGCATGGGCCACAGCGACGATTGTGATCCGCAAAGACCCAACGTGATAGATGATCGCGAACGGGAATCGCCGATGCGCGCGATGGCACGGTCAAGCTCCGCGAGGAACGCGGATGCCGCCGCCTCGCTCCTCTCCCCGTACCATCGCTTTGCTGCGGCTACTTCATCGGCGGCTGCCGAATGAAAATCAACTTCGAAGCCAGGCATTACTGACCGATGAGGCGGCGTCGGACCTCGGCCCACGGGACGAGCGCGATCTGACCCCCCTGGATCTCTCCCAGCCGCCGAGCGATCTCCGCGTCCCACGCCGCTTCGACGTCGTCATCGACCGTTCCATCGAGGCTGTCGATCAGAGACCCCGCGAGCGCGGCTCTAGCCTCCGGCGCGAGCTTCATGGCTTCCTTCAGCAGGTCATCGAGGCCTCGCTTCATGGCCGGATTGTAGCCCAGTCGCCCCGCCCGCTTCGGCCCACCTAGGTCTGCTCCTGCATCAGCGTCGCTGCCGTGAACAATTCGTTGAAAACAACGCGACTGAATAGGCTGCGCGCGCCATGATCGCGCTTCAGTTGCTTCGATACCCGCGCTAGGCTCCCCGCCAGTCCCCCCGGGGCGTTTCCGATCCGATACCCCTTTTGGCGAATTCGTCGTGAACATGGAATTGGGATTCCGTGCACACTTCCCACGAGGTCCCACGCGACGGAGTTGGAGTATGGCCGCGAAGTCGCGCGTGCCACGAACCGCGGGCGAGCGGCCTCCCAAAACCTTCTCCTTCGAACGCCTGGTCACCACCATCGGACAGGCGCACGCCGAGCTGGCGGCGCAGGCTTCGCGGGCGGTCAACTCCAGCCTCACCCTGCGCAACTGGCTGATCGGCTTCCACATCGCGGAGTACGAGCAACAGGGTACCGACCGTGCCCAATATGGCGAGAAGCTCATCGAGTGCTTGTCTGAACGGCTGGTACAGGCGGGCGTCAGCCGAGCCGAGGCGAGGGAATTACGCCGCTACCGGCAGTTCTATCTGACCTACCCCCAGATCCGGGAGTCACTGACTCCCGAATCGGGCGTCGTCTCGAGCAAGGTCCTGACGAAGCTATCGTTCACTCATTTTGCCGAGCTACTGCAATGCGATGACGCGGCCAAACGGGTCTTCTACGAGCGGGAGTGCATTCGGGGCAACTGGTCCGTCCGTGAGCTGAAGCGGCAGATCGCGAGCCTGTACTTCGAGCGATCCGGCCTTTCGAAGGACAAGGGAAAGCTGGCCGCCCTGGCCCAAAAAGGCGCTGAGCGTGCCGAGGCGACGTTGTCCATGCGCGACCCGTACGTCTTCGAATTCCTGGGTTTGAAGCCGCAGGATGTCATGGGCGAATCCCAACTCGAGAATCAGCTCCTGGACAAACTCGGCGACTTCCTGCTCGAGCTGGGCCACGGATTCTGTTTCGAGGCGCGGCAGAAGCGCATCCTGATCGGCGACAGCCACAACTTCGTGGACCTCGTTTTCTATCACCGCATTCTCAAATGCCATGTCTTGGTAGAGTTGAAAGTCGCCGCGTTCAGCCATGAGAGCATCGGCCAGCTGAACACCTATGTCAGCTGGTACCGCAAGAACATGATGTCGGAAGGTGACAACCCGCCGGTGGGCATCCTGCTCTGCACGCAGAAAGACCATGCGTTGGTGGAGTACGCCCTAGCCGGCATCGACAACGGGCTATTCGTATCGAAGTACCTTCTGTGCCTGCCGAAGAAAGAAGCAATGCGGCGCTTCCTCGAGGAACAGCTGGGAGCAGGAGCCCACTGATCCCTCGAGGGCCGTCCCGTGCCCCTGCCCCCATTCCCTCACCTGCCCGTCGGCATTCCACGGGTTTCCAATCGACAACTCCGCTACACTCCCGGGAAATCGGGAGGTCACCGCGCCCCATGGATCTCTTCGTCGGCGTCACGGACGGGGACTGGTACGAGCTTCTGGCGAGCACGCCGGGCCTCGACGAAGTCAACTTCTGGCAGCCCGGCGGCAACGTTCAATTCAAGGCGCTCTCACCCGGCGAGCTGTTCCTGTTCAAGCTCCACAGCCCCGACAACTTCATCGTGGGCGGCGGCGTGTTCGCCGCGGCCTCGCTGTTGCCGGTGAGCCTGGCGTGGGAATCGTTCGGCATCGGAAACGGCGCGACGACGATCGTCGAGATGCGCGCGCGCATCGAGAAGTACCGCAGGCAGCCCGCGGCCCCGCACGAGGACTACCGCATCGGCTGCATCATCCTCACGCAGCCCTTCTTCTTCCCGCGCGACCGTTGGATCCCCGTTCCCGCGAGCTGGCACCCGAACATCGTCCAAGGCAAGACGTACGCGCATGACGAGGTCGAGGG
>JAYUCM010000258.1:0-3649 GCA_043740355.1 Acidobacteriota bacterium
AAACGCCAACGTCTGCCCCAAGTGCAACTACCACTTCAGGATCAGCGCGCGCGAGCGCCTCGACACGATGTACGACGACGGCCGCTACCGGGAGTTCGACACCGAGATCTCACCGGTCGACGCGCTCGGGTTCGTCGATACCAAGCCGTATGCCGCGCGGCTCATCAGCTACCAGAAAGCGACCGGCCTCAAGGACGCCATCGTCTCGAGCGAAGGGTTGATGGGCGCCAGGCCCGTGATCATCGCGGCGATGGAGTACGGCTTCATGGGCGGCTCGATGGGGAGCGTCGTCGGCGAGAAGATCACGCGGGCCGCCGAGCGCGCGCACGACGCGTCCTATCCCTTGCTCGTCATCTCATGCTCCGGCGGGGCGCGCATGCAGGAAGGGGCGCTCTCGCTCATGCAGATGGCGAAGATCTCGGCGGCGTTGGCGCGGCTCGACGAGAAGGGGATCCCCTACATCTCGGTGCTGACCGACCCCACGACGGGCGGCGTCACGGCGTCGTTCGCGATGCTGGGCGACATCATCATCGCCGAGCCGAAGGCGCTGATCGGATTTGCCGGCCCCCGCGTGATCGAGCAGACCATCCGCCAGACGCTCCCCGTGGGATTCCAACGGTCCGAGTTCTTGCTCGAGCATGGGATGATCGACATCATCGTGGACCGCGCGCAGCTGCGCGACACGGTGATCCAGTGCCTTCAGTTCATGGTGGGGTCGAAAAAGCCGGCGGTCGTGACGTCTGGACTCTGAACCGTCAACGGTCGACAGTCGACGCTCAGAGCCGCGAGTTCCACGTCACGTCCTCGACCCCGCGATGCCGGTTTTCCCAGCGCGCCATGACGAACAAGGCGTCCGAGAGACGGTTCAGGTAGGCGATCACCCACGCACCCACCGCCTCCTCGCGCGCCAGCGCGACGGCGAGGCGCTCGGCGCGGCGGCAAACGGTGCGCGCGACGTGCAGCTGCGCCGCCCCCTGTGAGCCGCCGGGCAAGATGAAGTTCGCCAGCGGCCCGAGGGGCTCCGTCATGCGGTCCATCGCCGTCTCGAGCGCGCGGACGTGCTTCTCTTCGATTCGCGGCACCGGCCGCTTCGCCTTGTCCGATTCGAGAACGCACAGATCGCTCCCGAGGTGGAACAGCTCGTTCTGAACCCGCGTCAGCTCCGCCGCCAAGCCTGCCTCGAGACCCGCTGCGACCGCCGCTCCGATGTGCGCGTTCAGCTCGTCCACCGTCCCGTAGGTCTCGATGCGAAGCGCGTCCTTCGCGACGCGCTGGCCGCCGCCCAACCCCGTCGTCCCGTCGTCGCCGGTTCTGGTGTAGATCTTCGTGAGGCGCGGCATCGGCGCTCCGTCGTTGGGCGTTCACATCCGCCAGCTCAAGCCGAGAAGATAACGCCGCCGGGGCGCGGGTGTCACGAAATCCGCAAAGGTGGTCGTCGAGAAATCGAACGCGAAGATGCCGCGGGTGGCGTAGCGCGAGTCGAGGAGATTCTTCGCCTCGACGAAAAGCCCCACGCGGCTGCCGCGTAATCCAGGGCCCGACCCCAATGCACGTTCCCATCGGAGGCGCAGGTTGACGACCGTGTACGCGTCGAGCTTGGCCTCGGCGTTGGCGGGGTCGTTATCAAGGACCTGGGAGCCGACGTGCAGCGCGTCCGCACGGATGCCGAATCCCAAGGGCAGCAAGGCGTCGATCCCCGCGCCGGCCCGAAGCTTCGGGACGAGTGGAACGTCGTTCCCGTCGTTCGCTCCCTGCGTGAACGCCGCGTCCGTGTAGGTGACGTTCGCAAACGCCGACACGCCCCGCGCGAGATGACCGCGCGCAGAGAGCTCGACGCCGCGCCGTCTCGTCGCATTCGCATTGACGTTGTGCCCGAAAGGATCGACGACGGTCGGGGTGGGGTCGAAGATGATCTCGTTCTTGGTGTCGGTCCAGAAAAGCGCGGCGTCCAGCGTGGCGAACCTGCTGCGGGCCCGCGCCCCAAGCTCGTACGCTCGCGCGTCCTCGGGCAACAGGTCTGGATTGCTGCCGAAGTGGGGGAACGCGAACAGCTGCTCGGGCGTCGGCGGTAGAAAGGCGTCGCCATAGGACATGTAAAGATCGACGCGATCGGCCGGACGAAACGTCGCGCCGGCTCGGAACGACCATTCCGAGAACGTCTTGTCATCCGACGGTGTCGTTCCCGGGATCGTCTCGTCGTAGCGCACGCGGCTGCGATCGCCTCGCACCCCCCCGCTCAAGATCCAGCGCGGCGAGATCGTCCAGGCATCCTGGACGAACAGCGCCGTGTTGCGCGCTCCGGCCGTGTTGACCGAGGCCGGGGCCGACGGATCGTACGTGCCGGGCGACAACGGCGACGTAAAGAACCCGGTGCTGTCGATCTCTCCGTCCAACCACTCGGCGCCGCACGCGATGCGGTGGGATCCGACAGACGACGCGATGTCGCGCGCCGCCTGCGCCGCACCGCTCCATGTCCCGGTGTCGGCGTCGAGGAAGAACCCCCCGAAGGTCGTCGCGGCGCGCCCGGTCGAGAGCGTTTTCGCGTGCTCGGTGCGATAGGCGAGGTTCGCCGCCACCGAGAAGCCGCGGCCCACGGGACCCTGAAAGTTCAGCGACGCTTGCCGCGCCACGTCGTCGGTGGAGTCGAGTCGATTGAAGACGTTTTGTCCCGGATCGGCGTCGAACTCCGCGAGCGTCAGCGCTCCCGGATTCCCGTACGTGAGATCGGACGACAGCGCCGACAGCGAGAGCCGGCGCTCTCCGCCGAGATCGAATCCCGCCGCAGCGTCCAGCCGTGTCTGATCGCCGCCTGCGTTGGGCCTGAACCCGTCGGTCGAGTCGTACGCTCCCGCGACGAACAGATCGAAGCGGCCGAAATCCCCGCCGTAGCTACCGTCGTAACGCCGTGTGTTCCACGTCCCAGCAGAGGCGGACAGCGACGCTCCCGGCGTGGTGCCGCGACGCGTGACGACGCGGACGACGCCCGCCTCCGCGCCGCCCCCGGCGAGGGTCGCCGCCGGCCCGCGCGTGATCTCGATGCGCTCGACACCGTCGAGCGGAAACTGCTCGAGCGCGACGGAGTTGTTTCGAGGATCGTTGACGCGCGCGCCGTCCACGAAGACCGCGACCCCCTTGCCCCCCGCGAAGCCGCGCAAATCGAGGGTTTTCTGCACGTCGTTTCCGACTTGATCGATGAGCACCACCCCCGCCTCGGCGGCGAGCAGATCCTGAAGATTGCGAGCACCGCTCGCTTCGATCCGATCTCGATCGAGGATCGTTACCGACGCCGGCGCTTCATTGCGCGGCACGCCCTTGTCGTCGAGTCGCGTGGACGTCACCACGACGCGCTCATCGACCTTGGTCTCGTCGGTAGTCGCCTCGTCGCCGGCGATGAGTCGCGGGCACACGACGGCCGAAAGGAAAATGAAGAAGGACGATGGAATGAGGAAACCGGAGCTCGGACGCCGCATGCGAACCTCCCGTTCGACTGGCGCGGTAGCGCGATGTGCGCTCGTCCGGTCTCCTGGCTCACGGATCGTCCGCCTTCGGGCTCCTTCCCAAACGCCCGACCCCGATTGAGGATCTACTGACGTTCAGTGGATGCGTGCCCGAGGCGTCCCCGTTGACAGTGGCGGGGGCCGCGCGGGAT
>JAYUCM010000259.1:0-3644 GCA_043740355.1 Acidobacteriota bacterium
GGGCGCGACTGCTCCGACGCATTTTCGAGATCGACCCGCTCCTGTGCCCTGCGTGCGGGTCGGGCCCCGAAGTGGGGTTGCGGCGATGAAAACCCCTTATCCCATCGAAAACGATGCGCACGCGGTATGGGAGCTCGGGGAGGTCCCACGCGGTGGCCCAGCTCGAAAGCCAGGCTTCGTAGGTCGCGGCGTCTAGAGCGCGCATGGCGGAATGCTACAGTTCTCTGTCACCACTGGCCTCCGCCGTTCATGACCCTCTGAAAGCCGCCCGATACCCCACCGGAGATTCCGGAGCACAATGGGGACAGCAAGCGGGGCGGCGGGAGGATCCACGATGCCCGGTATCCAAGCGATGAGGGTCCCTGCACAGACGCGGGCCGCGAAGCTCGTGTCGGTCGACGGCCGCACGTATCCGTTGCAATCCGCACGGATTGCGGCCGAGGCGTCGGGTGGGATCGCCTTCTCGACTCTGGTTCAGACCTATAGGAACCCATACGCCGAGCCGCTGGAAGTCATCTACACGCTGCCGCTTCCGGCGGACGGGGCGGTGATCGGCTACTCGATGAAGTTGGGCGAACGCATCATCCGCGGCGAGGTGCGCGCCCGTGACGAGGCCTTGGCGACGTACAAGAAAGCGCTCTTCGAAGGGCGGTCCGCGGCGTTGCTCGAGCAGGACCGCGACGACACGTTCACGCAGCGACTGGGCTCGCTCCCCGCGGGACAATCCGCCGAGATAACGATCGAGGTGCTGCACCCTCTGGCGTTTCTCCCCGGTGGTTCGGAGCAGGGGGCGGAGTGGGAGTACCGGTTCCCCACGGTCGTCGGCGTGCGCTACGAGGGAGCGGCCGGCCGTGTCCCGGACGCCGACCGGCTGGAGATCGATCGTTCGGACGCCGGTGGCAGTGCGATCCCGACGCGCATCGAGCTGGCGCTGACGACCATCGGCGACGCCGGGAAGGCGGTGCGACGCATCGATGCAATGCCGCTCGACCGCGATCTCGTCGTTCGTTTTCGCGCGGGAGCAACTTCGATCGGCGCGCACCTCGTCGAAGGGCCGGGGCTTCCGGGGGACATGGGACGGTACGGGATCCTGACGATTACGCCCCCGCGCGTTTCCGAAGTCGCGTTCGCGCGCGACCTGACGATCTTGATCGACGCCAGCGGGTCGATGTCGGGAATGCCTCTTGCGTGGGCAAAAGACGTCGCCGCCGGGTTGCTGCCCACACTAGAGGACGGCGATCGGTTCGAGGTGATCGCGTTTTCCGACCAGCCGCGATCGCTGACGGGCGGGATCGTCCCCGTGACCGATGGGGCGATGGGCGCCGCGCTCGACGAGCTGTCCCGGCTGGAGGCGAATGGCGGGACCGAGATGGTCGACGCCATGGTCCGTGCGCTCTGGCCGCTGCGTCCTGATTCTCAGCATCAGGTCGTGCTGATCACGGACGGCGAGATCGGCTTCGAGGACGAAGTGGTCGGCCGGATCGTCAGTAGTCTTCCCGACGGCGCGCGCTTGCACACCGTCGGCGTGGGGTCGGCGCCGAACCGCACGCTGACCTGCCGCGCGGCAAGGGCTGGGCGCGGGATCGAGTCGTTCGTCTGTGGCGACGCCGAAGTCCAGCCGGCGATTGCGCGTCTGATCGCCGCGACGGCGCGGCCGGTGTTGACCGACCTTGCGATCGCGTCGTCCGCGATCCGTGGGATGGCGCCCGCACGGCCGCGGGACGTTTTGGCCGGACAACCACTCGTCGTCGCCGTGGAGCTCGATCCGGCCGGCGGAATCCTCGAAGCGACCGGGCGGCTCGCCGGGACCACCGAGCGGTGGAGGTGGCAGCTCACCGTCCCGCCGATCGCGGCGCGTGAACGCGCGGTCACCGCCGTGCCGTTAGGCGCTCTCTACGGGCGCGAGGCGATCGCCGACTGCGAGTTGTCGCCCGGGCGAACCGATGCGAAGGTGAAGACGATCGCGCTGCGCCACCGCATCGCAAGCCGCATGACGAGCTTGGTCGCCGTCGCCGAAGAGCCCAACATCGATCCGAAAGCACCGCGGCGCCGCGTCGTCGTTCCCGTCGAGCTTCCGGCGTTCGTGTCGGCTGCGGGGGTGGGGCTCAAGATGCGCGGGCGTCTCGGCGTGCGGGCGTCGGTGGACAACGTGCTGTTTTCTAATGCCGGCGATGCGGGCGTTATGGCTCGAAGCCTGAACCGTCTCGAGCAGGACGACTATGCCGACGAAGAATCACCGCGGCACGTCAGTGAAATTATTCTCAATTCACGGCACGTCCGGTCAGACGACGATTTTGGTGCCGCCCTCGGGCGCCCCGACGCCTCGCGCACACGCGCCCGAGTCCTTTCCGTCACAGGCTACGTCATCGTCATCGAGCTCGAGACACCGTCGGACGGATTCTTGCGCCCGGACGGCAAGGTCAGGCTGTTCAACGTCGACTATCTGGTCGGCTTGGGAGGTGGCGATCTGCTCGGCTTGGGACGTGTCGAACCGATCGACTCGAGCCCGATCGGGCCGCACGCGAAGGGGTTGATTCTGCGCATCGTGATCATCGGCTCCGACAACTGGCGCTGCGCCGTCGGCCACGAGATCACGATCGCGGAAGCGAAAACCGCGTGACCGGAGCTGAAGTTGCCTTCGAGCGGGCCCGCTGGGGAGACGTCGTGGCATTCGCGGGCTGGATGAGTCTTGTCGAGCGTCCAATCCGTGGAAGCCTGCGGCGTTTCGCCAGGGCGATCGACGTGGAATCCGCGCTGCAGGAAACTTTCCTGCGGATGTGGATCGCGAGGCAGGATTCATCGCGTACGTTCATCGGGGAAAACGCCTCGCTGCGCTTCGCGCTCCGCGTCGCGCGAAACGTGGCGCTCGAAGAAGTGCGGCGCGCGCGGCTCGATCATTTGGTGTCGCTCGACGAGCTCGACCCGTCGTCGGAGCCATCGATCGAACCGGAGCCCCCGAATGATGCGGGGCTACTTCGCGTCATCAAAGACTGCCTCTCCCGTTTGAGGGGCAAGCCCCGCGACGCGTTGCTCGCGCGCCTCGCCCGCGGGCACGAGGCGCATGACCGCGATCTCGCGGCGTCGCTCGGGATGGCGGTCAACACGTTCCTCCAAAACATAGTGCGCGCGCGGAAGGCCGTCGCGACGTGTCTCGACGGCAAGGGCGTATGAGCGACGCGCTCCACGTTCTCATCGAGGCGACGGCCACCGCGTGGCGCGACCGCGACGTCTCCGGCCGCCTCGTCCCCCCGCCCGCCTGGTGGGACCTCCCGCCGGACGCGCGCCTTCTCGCGTTCGACGCTCAGGCGGCCACGCGCGAGCTCGAGCGGGCGGTCGACGCTTTGGGGCTCAGCGGGACGGTTCGGGCGGTGGTTGCGAGGTTGGAATCACCGTAAAACGGCACCGAGGCTTCGATGTCGTTCTCGCCGCTGCAGATCGTCGTCGAAGCGGACTTCGACTCGTCCCTCGCATCGATCGTCGAGTTCGGCGCATTCGTTGTATCGACGGTGTTCACCTCCGACCCTCGAAACGCCCTTGTCTTCGCGCGACGGATTAGATGGAGATCTTCACGAGCCGTCGGGGAGCACCTGGAGCCAATGGCCGCCGACGGGTTCGGGTCCGAGGAGCCGCAGGGCCCGGCTGGC
>JAYUCM010000260.1:0-3639 GCA_043740355.1 Acidobacteriota bacterium
CGAGATCGCTCGCCAGCTCTGCGAGGCGCTGGACTTCGCCCATCGTCACAACGTCGTCCATCGGGACGTCAAGCCGGCCAACGTGATGATCGTCCGCCGCAGCGGCTCCGAGCAGGTCAAACTGGTCGACTTCGGGATCATGCACGTCGACTCGTCCAAGATGACCCGCGACGGCACCCAGCCCGGCACTTCGGCGTACAGCTCGCCGGAGCAGCTCCGAAACGATCCCGTCGATCACCGGAGCGACTTGTTCTCGCTCGGTATCGTGTTCTACGAGTTGTTCGCGAACGCGTACCCGTTCGACGCCCCGAGCGAGGCGCTGATCACGCACCACATTTTGCAGCGTGAGCCGGAATCTCCCCGCAAGAGAAACGCCACGATCCCCGCCGCTGTCGAGGCGCTGATCATGAAGTTGCTCGAGAAGGACCCGGCGCAACGACCGCAGACCGCCGGTGAGGTCGCCGAGGCGCTGCGGCAGCAGCTTCGCAAGCTCCAACCGCGTTGGGCATCGACCGATCCGGCGGAATACGAGAATCTCGACGAGATCACTCGCGAAGCGGTGGACAAGCTGGTGGCCTGGGCCCGGCAGAAGGAGGCCGACGGCGCGCTGAAGGAGGCCGTGGACGCCTACGAGAAGGCACTCAAGCTGGCGCCGGAGAGCGATCGCATCCAGAGACGCATTCCGAAGCTGAAGCACCGTATCGAGTCCGACCGGCTGCTCAGGGAACATCTTGCCAAGGCGAGCGAGGCGCTGGCCGGGGGCCATTTCCCGGAAGCGCGCGAACAGTGGAAGCACGCCTGGATCCTGAGCCCGGAGAGCGAGGACGTCACCGCCCTGGAGCTGCGGATCGAGCAGGCGGAGAAGACCGTTCCCGACGATCGAGAAAAGAAGCAGTTCGTCGAGGGGCTGATCGCGCGCGCCGAGGAGGCGCTCGACGGGGGGCGGCTGGACGAAGCGCGCGCCGAAGTCGTGCAGCTCTTGCAGCGCTACCCGAAGGACCCTCTCGCGAATTTCATGCTCGAACGGATTCTGTCGATCCTCATGGCCGGCGTCGATTACGCCGCCTACCGCAAGGCGATCCGCGAGGCGCGCGAGCTCGTCGAACGGGGTCGCTTCTCCGAGGCCCGAGCGCGGTGCACGCAGGCGCAGGCCTTGTGGCCGGGGGACCAGGAAGTCGCGAGCGTCGAGCGGGACATCGACCAGCGAGTCGAAAGCGAGGCGGCGGCGTTGGCGGTGCGTGTCGAGAAGAACCTCCTCCGCGCGTACGACTCCGAGGTCGAGGACGAATCGGCGCTGGAGCTGCTCGCGGCGGTCAGCGACGACATCGCGAAAGCCCGCGCGCTCGGCTCCGACGCGGCGTGGATCCAGGCGTCGTCTGAGGAGGCGGACCGGATCCAGCGATCGGTCGAGGAGCGCGTCGCGCGCGCCGAGGCGTTTCGTCGCGATCAGGACGAACAACGCCGCAAGCGCATCGAAACGTTCCTGCAGCTCGGCCGCAGCCAGATGGCCGAAGCCGACGCCGCAGCCGGAAGGGTCACCACGGAGCCCGAGTCGGCCGTCGAGGCCTACGGTGTCGCCCGGGGGTCGTTCGAGAGCGTTCTCCAGGAGAACGCGACCCACGCCGAGGCGCTCGATGCGCGCCGTCGTATTGAAGAGCAACTCAGGGAACTCGCCGGGCGCGTTGATCGGGCGCGAGAGAGCGAACGTGAGCTCACGTCCGTACTCGAGGGTGCACGTACCGCGATTGCGGAGGTGGAAATCGCCGGCGGCGCGCGCGCGGCCGACCTCGGGCGGATCACGGAGCTACTCCACGATGCGGACGTCGCCCTGGACCGCATCCTCGCGATGAACCCCCGGCACAGCGACGCCCTCCCGCTGCGGGCGCGCGTCGTGTCGCTCCGCAGTGAAGTTCTCAAGGAACAGGACCGCCGCGAGGCGCAGGCCGCTGCGGCCCGCAAGGAATCGGAAGCCGCCGAGCGCCGTAGCGCCGAGGCGGCGCTCGCCCGCGAGCGGGAAGCACAAGAGACGGAGCGTCGCCGCGCCGAGGAAGAGCGCCGCGCCGCCGAGGAGGCGGAGCGCCGCCGCAAGGAAGAGGAGAAACGCGCGGCAGACGCGGCGCGCCGCCAGGCCGCGGAAGAGGAGCGATCTCGCGAAGAAAAGGAGAAACGGGAGCGGGACGCCCGCAAGCCCGCGAAGGAGGCGCCCGCCCCGCCCCCACCCCCCGCGTCACCCCCGGCGCAGGCCGACTCGCGCAAGATCGCCGAGTTCGAGAAGGGACTCGCCAAGCAACGCCGCCTCGTCCAGCAAGGGAAGGCCCGTGAAGCGGCGGATATCCAGAAGATCCTCAAGACGGAATCGGATTCGGATCCGCAGTTGAAGGAACTCTACGTTTTTGCGTTTCCCGCGGAACCGCGAGGCACCTCCCGTCGGGGGCTCGTCTGGGGCGCCATCGCTGCGGTCCTCGTGCTCGGGATTACGGGGATCTGGTTCATCGTTGCCGGGAGACCGGCGTCGAGCCCGGAGTCCGTGGCGCCCCCTCCCCAATTGCAGCAGGTCCCTCCCGAGCCGCCGTTCAAGCCCCGCGAGGAAACGCCGACCCCAGACCCGAGCGGATCGAGTGATGTCCCGCCCGTGACCCCTGATCCCTCAGGGCAGCATGAGGTGAAGCCGAAGGAGCCGCCGATCGAGACGCAGCACGAGCGGAAGAAAGTCGTGCCGCCGCCTGTGTCCGAAGTCAAGCCCCCTGCGCCGCCGCTTCCCGTGAAACCCTCCCCGCCGCCGGCTGAGATTCACCACGTCAAACCGGAACCGCCCCCGGTCTCCGAACACGCTGGGCGCATCCGGGCCTGCCTGAAGACCGCGGCAGGGGCGCCCTCTGGCCCCGGGTACACGATGGTCTTTTCGATCTCCGGCGCGGAAAAGGAGACAGGGCCTACCGATGCGAGCGGTTGCGCGAACCTGGACTTCCCGATCGACCTGAAGGCCAAGTATCAGCCGGTCTACGCGAAGGACAGGGGCTCGAATCGGTTCGAGGTCGTGAAACCTCCGTCGCAGAACATCTACAGCGGGCAAACGAGGCCGATCGACGTCCAATTCACGAGGTAGGGGGACCGAATTCTGTAGCAAAAGGCCGACCCGAAACGCCTCCGGCGCTGTACTATCTGTCAGCAGCGGCGCTACGCGTCACCACAGGAGGTCTCGGATGAGTAGAACGACTGATTCAATGTTGGTCGCAGCAGGTCTGCTTCTCGGGGCGACCGGTTTCGCCTTGGCCGAAGCTCCCGCGGCAAAGACCATACACGTCCGCTGCAGCATCGCGGTCCCGTCGGGCGTGACCGAACCGCTGACGATGATGGCGCAGGTCTATCGCGTCGGCCGGGACAATCTCGGAAACTACAAGCTCCAGGGACAGACCCAGAATCTCATCGTGGTTCTCACGCCGGGCGAGTCCGGATCCGGCTCCGGGGGTTTCGACACGGACTTGGAGGTGGGCGACGCCGAGTACGAATTCAAGGTGGTCCCGCTCGACAAGGACGGCAACGAGCGGAAGGACGGCCGTTACTGCTTCGTGAGCTCGGAAATGAACGGCGATCTTTACGACAAGACCGTCTCGCTGCGTCCCGGAGTGCCTAACGAAG
>JAYUCM010000261.1:0-3625 GCA_043740355.1 Acidobacteriota bacterium
CGTCCGGCCTCGCATGAACGCCAAGGGCGCGACCTCGATGGTGCCGCGCTCGACCAGCTGTTCGATCCGCTCGGGCTCGAGCATGTCGTGGAGGGCGTCGTAGAGAGGGCGAAGGTAGGGATCGACTTTCGCCGCGATGTCGCCCGGCAGGAATCCGAGCTTCTCTCCCGCCTCGACCGCCGGGCGGCAGAGCAGGATGCGCTGAATCCGTTTCTCGTTGAGGAGCGAGATGGCCATCGCGACGGCGAGGTAGGTCTTCCCCGTTCCCGCGGGGCCGACGCCGAAGACCAGATCGTTCTCGCGCATCGCGTCGATGTAGCGCCGCTGGTTCGGCGATTTGGCGACCACCGTCTTTCGAGCGGACGGCTTCAGGCGCGAGTCGAGGAAATGCTCGGTGAGCTTGGCGGCGTCCCCGCGCGCCATGATGCCGACCGCGGTCCTGATGTCGTCGCGTCCCAAGGCGACCCCATGAGCGTGCAGCGCGGCGAGCTGGATGAAGAGGTCGGCGACGCGGTCTTCGCGCGGGCCTGCGCCGTCGCCGTCCCCTTGGATGGTGACCGCGCTCCCCCGGGCGGATACCCGGACGTCGAACCGCTCCTCGATGAGGCGGAGGCTCTCGTCGAGCGGGCCCGCCACGGCCTCGATCGTCTTGCTGTCCAGGCTGATCGTCTTCATCGGGTGGCCGTCGGGCCGCTCCTAAGATAGGCCGCCGAGAAGCGAACGGCCCAGTGAGCATCGTAAATCATTGTCACGTTTGAGTTTCGGACTTGCCGACTAGGGCGATCCGGAGCTCGCGCAGCTGCTTGTCGTCGACCGCTGCCGGGGAATCGCACATGAGATCGGAAGCCGAGGTCGTCTTGGGGAACGCGATCACGTCCCGTATCGAATCCGCCCCCACGAGCATGGCACAGATCCGATCGAAGCCGAGCGCGATGCCGCCGTGGGGGGGCGCGCCCGATTGCAGCGCCCTCAGGAGGAAGCCGAACTTCGCCTCCGCCTCCTCGCGGCCGATCGCCAGCGCGCGGAAGACCCGCTCTTGCACGTCGCTTCGGTGGATCCGGATGGAGCCACCGGCGATCTCCGTGCCGTTCAAGACCAGATCGTACGCCTGGGCGAGGACCGACCCGGGATCGGTGTCGAGCTTTTCGAGGTCTTCCCACCGCGGAGCGGTGAACGGGTGGTGCATGGCCATCCAGCGGTCCTCGGACGGATCGCGCATGAACAGCGGGAACCGCTCGACCCACAACAGCTCCCAGCGATCCGCGGGAACGAGTCCGAGCTCCGCCGCGATCTTGAGACGCAAGCCTCCGAGCGCGCGCTCGCAAGCCTCGCGCGTATCGGCGACGATCAAGGCGGCGTCGCCATCGCCCGCGCCGACGGCTTGCGCGAGCTCCCGGCACTTCGCTTCGCCGAGGAGCTTCAGGGCCGACGAGAGGATCGCACCCGAGCTTTCGCGCTTGATCCACACGAGCCCCTTGGCCCCCGCCTCCTTTGCCCACGCGGTCCAGACGTCGAGCTGTTTGCGCGAAGCCGAGCCGCCGCCGGGAACCGCGAGACCGCGGACCGTGCCTCCTTGGGCCAACGCGGCTTCGAACACGGGGAATCCCAGGCCTGCGGCTGACGGCCCCGCGTCCTTGAGCTCGAGGCCGAATCGCAGGTCGGGGCGATCGACGCCGAAGCGTCGCACCGCCTCGTCGTAGGGCATGCGCGGGAACGGCGCGGAAACGTGAACGCCGATCGCGCGAAACATCTCTTGGATGAGCGGCTCGACGACGGCGTAGATCGACTCGGGCTCGGCGAACGACATCTCGAGATCGATCTGCGTGAACTCCGGCTGTCTGTCGGCTCGCAGGTCTTCGTCCCTGAAGCAGCGCGCGAATTGGTAGTAGCGCTCGAATCCCGCAACCATGAGGAGCTGCTTGAACAGCTGGGGCGATTGCGGGAGCGCGTAGAAATGCCCGGGATGCACGCGGCTCGGCACGAGATAGTCCCGCGCCCCCTCCGGGGTCGAGCGGGTGAGAATCGGCGTTTCGATCTCGACGAAGCCGCCGGCGTCCAGAACCGCGCGCGCGGCGGCGGCAAGCCTGTGGCGCAAGCGGATCGCGCGCTGCAGGCGGGGGCGGCGCAGGTCGACGTAGCGGTGCTGCAGGCGCAGCTCTTCGTTGGCCTCGGCCTCGTCGTCCACGGGGAACGGCACGCCGGTCGCCGGGTTGTGGACGACGATGTCCTGGGCGCGAACCTCCACGTCGCCGGTCGGGTGCTTGGGGTTGCGCGACTCGCGGATGACAACGAGGCCGCGGACGCCCACGACGTCCTCGGCGTGGAGTTTCTCGGCGATCGCGTGGATCGTGGCGTTGTCGGGATCGAAGACGACTTGCACGCGCCCTGTCGCGTCGCGCACCTCGACGAAGATCAACTGGCCGAGGTCGCGACGGCGGTGCACCCATCCCGTGAGCACGACTTCGCGGCGGGCTTCGGCGTCCGCCGTGGTGATCTCGCCGCAGCCGATCGTTCGGTGGAGCAAGCGCAAGGCGTCAGCGGCCACGGTCGTTCCCTCCCCCGCGGACGGCGGCTTCGATGCCCGCCTCGTCCACCTCGATCTGTTCTCCACTCGTGAGGTTCTTGAGACCGAATCGCCCCCGCGTGAGCTCCGCTTCGCCGACGAACAGGGCGAACCGTGCGCGGAGGCGCTCCGCGCGCTTGATCTGCGCCCCCAACGGCCGCTCCGTCAACGGCATCGCCACGCGCAGGCCGCGCGCACGTAGCCTCCGCGCAAGACCGACCGAGGCGCGGAACCCCTTCTCCCCCAACCCGACGAGGAGGAGATCCGACGCGGCGGAGCTACCTTCCCCCCTTCCCATGACGAGAACGAGACGCTCCATCCCCGCGGCGAAGCCGAAGCCGGGGATCGCCGGGCCGCCGAGTTCCTTGACGAGCCCGTCGTACCGTCCGCCGCCGAGCAGGGCGTCTTGCGCGCCGAGTCCCGCAGCCACCACCTCGAAGACGGTGCGCTCGTAGTAGTCCAGCCCACGCACGAGCCGCGGGTCGACGACGTAAGGGATCGAGAATTCGTCGAGAGCTTCGCGCACGGCGTCGAAGTGCGTCGCGCACGGGGCGCAGAGGCTGTCGGCCAGCGCCGGAGCGTCCTCCAGAAGCTTGCGGTCCGTCTCGACCTTGCAGTCGAACACGCGAAGCGGGTTCTCGGCCGCCCGCCGCCGGCAGTCGTCGCACATCAGCGGAAGCCTCGGCGCCAGCCACTGCGTCAACGCCTCGCGGTAGCGCGGGCGGCAAGCCGCATCGCCGACGGTGTTCAGACGCAGCGCACGATCACGGATGCCGAGCGCGTCGAGGAGCGCCCAAACCATGTCGATCGTCTCGGCGTCGGCCAAGGGCTCGGCCGCTCCGAGCACCTCGGCGCCGATCTGGTGGAACTGCCGCTGACGCCCCTTCTGGGGGCGTTCGTAGCGGAACATGGGTCCGAGGTAGTACAGGCGTTCCGGAAAGCCGGCGGCGATCGTGCGGTGCATCGCGTGCTCGACGAACGCCCGCACGACCGGAGCGGTGTTCTCCGGGCGCAGCGTGACCGACTCGTCGCCGGTCTTGAGCGTGTACATCTCCTTGCGGA
>JAYUCM010000262.1:0-8812 GCA_043740355.1 Acidobacteriota bacterium
TCCCAGAGCTGTCCAAGATAATCGTCTTGGTCAGGTTTGGGCCTCGAAACGTCCCGCCACTCCGTCATCGATGGGACTTTGATGGTCAGTTTCGAGATCGGGTCCCCCTTCATGCTCACATGCTGTCCGAGATCACGACAGCTCCAGAAGCTGCTGTCGAGAGCCTGGGATTTCCGGCGGAGATTCGAAGGGATCGTCGATCCAGCGCCAAAGATCGCGGTAGGTGAAGAAATTCCATCGCAGGAGGGCGACGAGATTCGACAGGGACCAGCTGAGCCTGGATTTCAGCTGGAGGTACTTGAGCATCAGCATGGCGATGAGTGCTGTCCAAATCTGAATGCGCACGGCATTGGGGCCGGTCCCAACGAAGGTTTTGATTTTGAGATTCTGTTTGAGCGCACGGAAGAAGGCTTCGATCTGCCAACGATCCTTGTAAACCCGGGCGATGGTGATTGCAGCCAGGCGCATGTGGTTAGTGAGGAAGACCAACTCCTCGCCGGAAACGGGATCGCAGTACACGATGCGGCGTAAAGGAACCGAGCAGCCCTCCCACCGGGCGTGATAACTGACGAGCTCGATCAGAGCATCCTCGATGACTCCGGAGCCGGCGCGAACGTCACGATGCTCAAGGACGCGATAATTCATGTTGCGTCGAGCCCGTGTGACGAACCAAACGCCTCGGGCGGTCCAGCGAGCGTACTGGCCGTAGCTGAGATAGCCGCGATCGATAACGATCATGCTATCCGCGGGCAAATCCAGCAGACGAGCGACATCGGTGTCACCCGCCTTGCCGTCGGTCAGGTGTGCGAAAACCGGAAGGTAGCCCTCATGATCAAGCAGCAGATGAAGCTTGATCGCGCCTTTGGTCCGCATGTAGTGCGCCCAGTCGAACAACGAGAGGCACAAGTCGATCGTCGTTGAATCCAACGAGTACAACCGATGCTTGAACCGAAACGGGCGCTTCCCTTGGACGGTGACACGGCACTTTTCCAGGAGCTGATAGAAGACGGTTTCATAGAGCTCCCAGGGCCGGTGCTCATTGGCGTAGGAAAGCGTCGATCGCTTTGGGGCACGCCCGACGCCCAAGTGCTGCAGTTTCCCCACGCACGACGCCAGTCCATCGCAAATCTCACGAAGGGATTTGGCTTGCGCGAGCTGACAAAACAGCATCGCAACGAACTGATCCCAGCAAGCGAATCCCTTCGCCGCATGCTCCGCACGGTGATGACGCACCGCGCGCTCAAATTCCGTACGGGGAATCAGACTCAGAACTTGGCCAAACAGGCTTGTCCCGCGTAGCATCGTGCGTCCTCCGGGGGCGCGTGGTAGCGCCCGGTTGGCAGATCGAACGCATCATGCGTGACCCGGAGGATTTCAGAACTTGTTTTGGACAGACCTGGGAGTGTCCCCTATTCTCACTGTTCCCTAAACTTCCAGCACGTGGCCGGTCCGGAGCATCCACAGCTCGGCGCGGACGCGCTCGCCGGGAAGGGCCCGGCGGACCGCGCGCGCGTATACGCCCAACTGCTCGCCGTGTCGCGCGACCGCACCGTCGTCCGACGCGTCGGTCTTGTAGTCGGCCACGACGATGGTGCCGTCGCGGTCGCGGTAGAGAAGGTCGATGGTGCCGTTCCACCGCGCTCCGTCCTCGCCAAGCAGCATCGGCACTTCCCGGCCGAGGATCTCGAGCGTCGCCGAGCGCGCAGCGAGCGGCGATCCGTCGAACACGCGCAAGACGGACTCGGCCTCATCGCGCGCTTCACCGACGTCCGGAGTCTTCATGCCGGCAAGCCTCGCATGGACGATCCTCCCCACCGTGCGGGCCACTCCGGGCTCTTGAGCCGCCCGGGGCGCGGACGCCGGCTCGCCGCCTTCGCCGAGATCGCTCGGCGAGCGGAAAGGGGGAGCGGCCAGCGTGAGCACGGCGGCGGCGGCCGCCTCGAAGCGCACGACGGCTTCGGGGGCGCCGATCGGTGGGATCGCGCCCCGCGGCGGGCGAGGAGGTGTGTCGGCGAGGACCCGGTGCGTGACGCGAGCGGTCCATGCCGACAGCGCATCGTTCCATATGGGGTTGAGACTCCCGCCCGAGAAAACGAACAATCGGTCACGCGCGCGCGTCAGCGCAACGTAGAGGAGCCGCACGCCCTCCGCCTCTTCGTGACGTGCATCGTCGAGCGACACGGCGATCGCCGCGCCATTCTTGAACTTGGGACCTTGGAGCGTCACGAACTCGCTCGAGGCCACGCGCGTGACGCCCGCGCTGAAACGCGTGGAGCCGCGGGTCGATCGCCCGGCGGCGGTGTCCGCCAAGATCACCACCGGCGCTTCGAGACCCTTCGCCCTGTGAATCGTCATCACGCGCACCGCGTCCCGATCGGCGTCCGCGAGCGGGGAGTCGCCTTCCTCGTCGGATTCGAAGCCGTCTTCAAGGCCATCGAGGGTCTGAAGCATTGTCCTTCGCCCGTCTCGCGCAAGCTCGCTTGCGGCAAGTGCCAGCTTCTCGAGATTCGCGACACGCTGGGCGGCCTCGAAGGCGAGGCCCGACAACGCGACCAGCCCCGAGGCGTCGAGCACGTGTCGGACCGCGGCGTCCACGGGAAGCAGCATCGCCTCGGCGCGAAGCGCGGCGAGCCGTAAGTCGGCGGCGACGATTGCGGAGACGGCCTCCCGGCCGCCTGTCGCCAGGGTGGCCAGCTCGGTGTCGGGAACGCCTCCAGCCGGCGAGCGCCGATAGGCTAGCAGCGCAACCGGGTCCTCGGGATCCGCCACGGCCCGCAGCACCGCCATCGCCTGTACGATTTCGGGCCGCTCGAAGAATTTGCGCCCACCGCTGACCACGAACGGAACGGCGGCCTCACGCAGCGCGCGAAGATAGGGTGCGATGCCGGAAAAGCCCCGGAACAGGACGAGCACATCGTCATAGCGCCACGAACGACCCGGGCCGGCGATGGTGGCCACTTGTGCTGCAAGCGCCAGGCCCTCGGCGCGCCGCCGCTCTTCGGCCAAAGCGGCTTGCCCCACGCTTGTCGTCCAGACCTCCACCGCATGAGTGCAGTCATCTTCGCGCTCGGCCTCGATCGGCTCGTAGGGCGGCAAGTAGGCCGACGCCCTCCACAGCGACGAGCTCGGCTCGCCGAAAAGGGCGTTCACCGGTTGAAGGACGGCCGGGACGGATCTGAAGTTCGAGGTCAACGACACGGCGGCGCCTTCCTGGTCCAGTACGTGGCGGGTTGCACGCTGATAGGCCGCGAAGTCGGCGCCGCGGAACCGGTAGATCGACTGCTTGGCGTCTCCGACGATGAACAAGTGCCCGGGAGCCAGCCGCGTCTCGTAGGCGTCTGCGGCGTGATCTCCGTCGCGCTCGGCCAGGAAGAACACGATCTCGTATTGGACCGGGTCGGTGTCCTGAAACTCGTCGACGAGAATCATTCTGAAACGGCGCTTCAACGAGGCGCGCACCGCCCGATCGTCACGAAGGAGATCGCGCGTGCGGACGAGCAGCGCGTCGAAATCGACGAGCCCCGACCGGGTCTGTCGCGCGCGAAGGCGCCGCGCGAACGGGAGGACGGCTTCGAAGAGGTCCGCCTCCGCCTTTTCGTCAAGCCGGCGGAGGCCCCGCACGAATGGGAGCGCTCGCTCCTCGAGCGCTTCGAGCCATTCGGAATCGGCTTTCGCCACCTTCGCCGTCCTGACCTTCGGCATCGGGCCGTCGAGACGCCGGGACGCGTCGATCGCACTCCTCGCACGCGCGGCCCCTCCGGTCGCGAAAACGCGGAGTGCTTGCGCCGCCTCGTCGAGCCACTCGCGGGGGGCGGCGGTCAGCCCGGGCGTGGCATCCACGGCCGCGCGGATCTCATCCGCGAGGCGAGCCGCCTGACCGCCGATCGCGGCCTTGAGATCAAAAGCCGACGGGTCGGCATGAAGCGCAGCCTCGGAGATCGAGCCGCCCGCGAGCGCCCGCGCAATCTCCTCGAGCTTCGTCAGATTGAACGTTTGCAGCACCCGCTCCCAGAGTCCTGCGCGGCGCCCCTTGGGGCCCAGCTCGTCCTCGATGAAGGGCGTCCACTCTTCCTCCGCGAGGCGCCGCCCCGCAAGACCGCGGTCGGCGGCGAAGCCGGGAGGAAGGCCGGACTGAAGCGGATGCGCGCGCAGTATCTCCGCGCAAAAGCCGTGGATCGTGGTCACGGTCGCCCGGTCGAGCTTGGCCTCGGCCTCTTCCGCTCGCGCGACGATCGCGGCGGGATGAGCGATCGCGCGCTCCGTCAACCAGACGAAAGCGCTCTTCGCGGATGACGGCTCGGCTCGGGGAGCGACGCCGCGCCCGAGGTCGCCAAGCTCGCGAAGCCCCGAGGCAAGCCGGTGCCGCAGTTCTCCGGCGGCCTTATCCGTGAACGTGATCGCGGCGACCGCGGAAAGAGGCGCCACCCCCGAGCCGATCGCGGTCAGGATGCGCTCGATCAGGAGCGTCGTCTTTCCCGTCCCCGCGCCGGCGGAGACGACGAGGTTCGTCGCGAAGTCGGTCGCCGCGCGCACCCGCGCCGCGTGATCCCGGGGAAGGCGCGGCGGCACGCTCACGGCGCGGTCTCGTCGCGAACCGCGGCGAGCGTGGGCAACTTGCCCGTCTTGCTCCAGCAATCCCGCGCGTCCTGAATGTCGACGGCATGATCTTCCCGGTACTCGGTGGGTGGGTGACCGCGCCGGCAGGCGGACCGATAGTCGCACCGATCGCAATGAGACCCCGGGCGGATCGGGAAGCGCCCGGCGTCGGTGAGCGCAGCGACAACCCGCAACGTCTCGAGGAAGCCGTTTCGATGTTCGTCGGACTTGAAGTCGTCGAAGCGTATGACCTCGACATCGGGGTTCGGGCCCACGGCGAGCAATTCGACGGGGAGGGCCGAGAGCAACGCGTAGATCGGAACCTGCAGGGCGGCCCCGGAGAGCATCGCGCTGACGTTCACCCGCTCCTTGAGTTCGCGCCCGGTCTTGTAGTCGGAGACGACTGCGCCATCACGGCCCCGCATCACGCGATCGAAGCGAGCGCGAACGACGAGACCCTTGGGCCCGGCTGGAATCGGCCCATCGACCTCCAATTCGAGCGCGTCCGGGACGAGGCCTTCGCTCGCCATGCGCCGCAGGTCGGCATCGAGGAAGGCGTCGAGTGCCGTCAGCCAGGTCTGGCGCTCGATACGGTCGAGCACCGGGAGGCGCGCGGCGCGCGCGACGTCGTCCTCTCCCGCGGTCACGGTCCACGCCGCCCGAAGAATCTCTCGGGCGCGGATGACGCGAGCGTCGATGCCGCTGCCCTCGAACGCGCCTTCGTCGCGAAGGCGAGAATAGACCTCGCGGAGCGCTTCGTGAACCCGTGATCCAATCGATGCGGCGTCGGACTCGAAAGGCGTCGGCGGCACACGAGGCGCGTCGACACGCAGCACATGGCGGAAGAAGAACTGGAGCGGGCAGCGACCCAACGTCTCGAGCGCGGTCGCGGCCATCGATTCACGCCGTACCGACACGCCGATGCGGCCGTCGTAGGCGCCCGTCGTCGTCGCGAACGTTTCGGTGGCGTCAACGAGTGCGACGCCCGGGGCAAGTTCCGGGCGTCGAGCGACGACCGCGAAACCCGCGTCCGCGCCGGTTTCCGAGGAGAGTGCGGCGAGTAACGTCTCTTCGCGACGTGGGAGGAGCCCGGGCGAGCGGACCCATGCTTCGAGCCTGGAACGCGGGTGGGCCGGAAGCGCGCGCGCCTCCCGGAAGACGTCGTCCGGTTCGAGCTTGGCGAAACGCGCGATGTCGCCTATCGCCAGGGATGGCACGAGCGGCCGTGCCGCATCGTCGGCCCGGCGCCACGAGACGCGGAGCCGTTCACGCGACTGGCGCAGGAGCATTTCGAGGAGCAGTCGTTCTTCTCCGTCGCTTTCTGAGGCGATCGGGAGCGGGCGGCCCGTGGCTTCGCGAAGGAGCTTCCGCGAAGCGTCGCAGAGGAAGGGGTCTTCGCGGGCGACGCGTGGAAAAATTCCCGTGTTCATGCCGGCAAGACCGACGTGCCCGAACGTCAATCCTCGCGCTTGCATTGCATCGAGGATGCGCACGCCGCCGCCGTCGGCTCCGCGGGGTTCCAGCGTCGCAGCGTCGGCCCGAGCGTCGAGCCAAGCGAGCGCCTCCCCGCGTGTGATCATGCGCGACTCTCCCAAGACCGTCTCGACCGCGCGCATGGCCGTCAACAGCCGCGACAGCTTCTCAGACGCCCCCGCCTCGTGCGCGATCGTCTCGAACTCGTCCGCGTGGGTCTGGAACCCGCGAGGGCCGCGGTCCTCGCCCGCTGCGACCGCGCGAAGAGCCGTCGCCGCTTCGGGATCGCGCCGGAGCGGTTGCGTGTACGAGGTATGCCACTCCGGCCCGCCGGCGCCGAGAAGCGCATCCAGCGCCGCCGCGTAAGGGCCGAACGCTCTCACGATGATCGCAACTTCGTGCGGGGGCATTCCTGACGCGACCGCGGCGAGTGCTTCGTACACCGCGGTTTGAAGCTCGGCTCGTGCTCCTTGCGCGTGGAAGAAGCCAACCGGAGCCGGCGGGAGCTCGCGTTCCAGGGACGTCAGCGTCCCGCGCGACGCCGCGATGCCGCGTGCGCGCTCCACGCCGAACTTGCCGCTCGCCTCCGCCGTGTCGGCAGGAAGGAGGAACGTGAGCTCGCGCCCGCGATCGAGCGCGCGCACCAGATCCACGCGGACGCCGATCAGGTCGTACGCGCCGTGGTGGAAGATCGCGAAGAAGCGAGCGGAGAACTCCGTGGCCGTAGCACAGGCGGCGCGCGCCAGGCCGGAGTCGTCGATCGCGTCGCCGTGCTCGGCCAGCTCGTCAAGCGCTGCGGACCAGCGCGCGTACAGGGCAGCGGTCTCCGCCTCGGAACCGGAGAGCGTCGCGGTCACGTCCAACGGGTCCACGCCCGCCTCGCGCAGGTCGGTCAGAGTCTCACGCAGCGCCGATGCGGCTCCGGGATGATCGCGCACGAAGTCGCGAAGCGGACCGGCTTCGGCGCGTTCGACGACTCTTGAAAAGAGGGCATCCAGCAGCTCGTCCCCCAGAACGTGGCGGGGCGAAGCACCGGCGGCTTCCAGCACGCGTTCCGCCAGGGCCCGGTGGTGCAGCACGGTGACCCCGAGGAGCGAGCCGAACCGCTCGACCAGCCGGCGCGTCACGTGATCGGCCAGGCGGCGGCTCGGCACGACGATCAGAACGGGGGCCAAGGGATCGCCGGATTTTGCCGCCGCTACACGGTCGAGCAGCTCGGCTTCCAGGACCGAAGGCGAAGCGTTGGCGACGAGCTTCACGAGGGACCTTTCGACCGAATCGGTTCGACGCAGCATAATCCACGCGCGAGGGGCGCCGAAATGTTCGAGATCGCGAAGCCGTTCCTACTCTCCCTGGCCCTTGGACTGATGGTCGGCATCGAGCGCGAGAGGGCGTTTTCCGGGGAGAACCGGCACATCCCCTTCGGCGCGAGGACGTTTGCGCTGATCGCGCTGCTGGGCACGCTCGCCGCGCACCTCGCGAACTACGGAGTCGGCATCGTGCTCGCGGCATTCGTCGCGATGATCGTGATCGCCGCCTATCTTCGACCCCCGGTTGACGGTCGTCACGACTCCGGGACGACGACCGAGGTCGCCGCCGTCCTCACGTTCGGTCTCGGCTGGCTCGCACACGGCGAGCCGCGGCTCGCCGCGATGCTCGGCGTGATCGTCGTCGCGGTGCTCTGGCTCAAGCCGAGAATTCACGCGTTCGCTCACGAGGGGCTGAACGATCAAGAGGTGAAGTCCGCGCTGACCTTCCTCGTGATCGCCCTCGTCGTGCTGCCGCTCTTGCCGAACCGCACCGTCGATCCGTGGGGCATCGCGAATCCGTCGAAGCTCTGGCTCTTGTTCGTGCTGATCGCGGGGGTCGGCTTCGCGGGCTACATCGCCG
Organism: Acidobacteriota bacterium; assembly: GCA_043740355.1. Lineage (GTDB taxonomy): Bacteria > Acidobacteriota > Polarisedimenticolia > Polarisedimenticolales > DASRJG01 > DASRJG01. Next base: position 7,960 of record JAYUCM010000262.1, read on the forward strand.
TGCGTGCGCTCGGTCCGACGCGTGGGCTCGCGATCGCGGGGTTCTTCGCCGGGCTCGCGTCGTCGACGGCCGCCACGTTTTCGCTCTCGCAGCGCGCCAAGGCGCAACCGCAGTTCGCAGGGCCGTTCGCCACCGGGATCGTGCTCGCGAACGTCGCCTCCGCGATCTCCCAATCGCTCGTCGCCGTCGTCTCGAACCCTGGCTTGCTCCGCGATGTAGCGTTCCTCCTGGGAGCGCCGATTCTCGTCGGCACACTGTGCGCCGCGGGCGCCATGTGGTTTCTCTCGCGGTCGGGCCGCGCCGCGCCCGATGCAGCGTTTCACCTCGCCAACCCGCTGGAGCTAAAGCCGGCGTTCGTCATGGCGGCGGCCTTCGCCGTAGTTCTCGTCGTCGCGGCGCTGGCGTCACGCAGTTTCGGGGCCTACGGCGTCATCGCGACCGCGGCGATCGCGGGGACGAACGACGTCCAGGCCGCAACGCTCGCGGCGGCCACGTTGTCCGCGGCGGGATCGATCGCCCCGCGCGAGGCTCTGCTCGCGATGCTCGTCGCGTTCGTCGTCAACATGATCGTGAAGGTGACGATCGCCGGGATCAGCGGTGGACGGCGCCTTCTCGCGTTGGTCGCGCCACCGCTCGCCGCCATGACCGCGGCCGCGATTGCCGCGTACGTGATGCTTTAGGGGTCAGGTCTCCCATTGAAATAGGGGACACTCCCCTTTTTTGAGAGGACACTCTGAAAGCAGAGTGTCCTCTCAAAAAAGGGGAGTGTCCCAGAGCTGTCCAAGATAATCATCTTGGACGGGGTTGAGCTCCGAAAAGGCGCGGCACTTCGACCTCCACAGACCGTCTGGCG
>JAYUCM010000263.1:0-21933 GCA_043740355.1 Acidobacteriota bacterium
CGATAAGGTCACGGACAGCTTCCGCACGGGCGAGATCGAGACGCCCCCGCCGCAGCGCCCGGTAAGTGAACTCGCCCGGGCCGGCAAGCGATGCTCCCCGTGCGACCGCCGCTCGCGTCAGCGCGTCGAGGACGGGGGGGCTGCCGTGCGGCCACAATTCGACGGTGCACTCGCCGGTGAAAGCGCGCTCCGGAGGAAACACGACGAGGTAGCCGTGATCGAGCGGCTGGCCGTCTCCGTCGAGGAACGTCCCGAAACGGGGACGGCCGTCGCCGGGGAAATCGAACCCCTTCCGCGTCAGGAATAGCGTCTGGGCGATCGCGTAGGCGTCGGGTCCGGAGATCCGGATGCAGCCGATGCCGCCGCATCCCGGCGCGGTCGCCACTGCCGCGAGGGTCGTCGAGAGATCGTGCATGCGTTCAGCCGGAATCTAGGGCGCGATCTTCTCGACGCGGACCCGTTTCATGAACCCGTCCCCTTCGGAGACGGTCGTCAGCCCGGGAACTTCCCGCACCGTCATGTGGACCACGCGACGCTCGTAGGGGTTCATCGCGTGAAGCCTGCGGGGCAGCCCGGAGCGCGCCACCTGAGCCGCCGCCTCACGCACCATCACGACGAGCTCGTCGTCGCGCTCGCTGCGGAAGCCGTGGCAGAGGAGGCGCAACGGGGGTTCATCGGGCCAGGCGCGACGTCCCATGCGATTCAGCACGAACTCCATTGCGGAGAGCAGCTCGCCGTCGTGTGCCGTCACTCGCTTGCGATCGGGACCGTCGAGCGTCAACTCGAGGGTCCCATCCCGGCGTGTTTCCCCGATGCGAAGATCGAAACCCATCTTCGCGACGATGTCGGTGAGGGTCGCGGCAGGCGGGGAGACCAAAGACGGCGGTACGGGCGCGATTCCAGGTGGGGGCGGCTGACGTGCGGCACCAACCTCCGCGACGCGAATCCGGACCGGCCGCGCGCCGAGCCCGAAAACACCCTTGCGCCCCCCTTCGAGGAGCTCGTAATCGAGCTCCGAGGCCGGTCGGCCCAGGGCCTCCGCCGCCGCGTTCAACGCGTCCTCGAGATCCTTGCCGTCGAATTCCGTCGCGTCCATCACGCCTTCGAGGGAGCGGCCTCCAGCCGTGCGATATGACGGTTGACCAACCACTGCTGCCCGATGCCGAGGAGGTTGTTCACGAAGTAGTAGAGCACGAGCCCGCTCGGAAGCGAACCGAACATTACGGTGAAGATGACGGGCATGAAAAGCATCATCCGCTGCTGCTGCGGGTCGACGTTCGCCGTGGGTGTCATCTTCTGCTGCACGAACATCGAGCCCCCCATCAGAATCGGGGTGATCCAGAAGGCGTCCGGATGGGTCAGGTCATGGATCCATCCGAAAAACGGCGCTCCGCGCAATTCGACCGTCGCCGTGAGGACGTCGAAAAACGCCCAGAGAATGGGCATCTGAATGAGAAGGGGCAGGCATCCGGACACCCCGCCGAACGGGTTGACGCCCTCGCGTTTGTAGAGCTCCATGGTCTCGGCGTTCATCTTTGCGCGGGCCTCGGCGTCCTTGCTCTTCTTGTACTTGGCCTGGATCGCCTTCAGCTTCGGTTGGACGCGCTGCATGTCGCTGGCGACCCTGCGCATCTTCACCATCGAGAATTGATTCAACGGGAAGAGCAGGATTCGAAGTCCGAGCGTCAGAAGGATGATCGCGACGCCGTAGTTCGCGACCCAGTGGTCGTGCACGAAGCGGAGGGCCAGGAACACCGGCTTCGCGCAGACGTAGATCGGCTGGTAGCTCGAAAACCACACGGCCTTCTCGAGCCCGTGACCGAGCGACGAGAGCAGGCCGAAGTTCTTCGGTCCCACGAACAGCTGGGTTTTTCCCTCGGGGATCGAAATCGCGATCACGGGGGCCGACTTGAGATCGTCCGGAACGCTCTTGCCCGGAATCGCGAGCGCGCTCTGCGAGTACGGGGCGATTGTCACCGCGCTGCGCCCGCCCGCCGGAAGCACCACCGCCGTGAAGTACTGGTCCTCGAGCCCGGCCCACTGCAGCCCCGCAGACTCGGGAATCGCTATCGTCGTGTCGATTTTCCGTTTGGCGTAGCGGGTGACCTGTGCGGCGTCGTACACCAGCGCCTGGCTGTTGTAGTACGTATTCGAGCGATGCTTGGGGTCTTCCACCTCGAGTCCCGGCCCCCAGGAGAGGCGCGGCGTTACCGCGCGGCCGCGGTCGACCGCCCTGACCTCCATGTTCACGAGGGGTTCGCCGGCATGGAAGTCGAACGACTTGACGACCTCGCTTCCGGCGCCGTCGGACCAGCGAAAGTCCACGTGTGTCCGGCCGGAAGGCTCGTCCCTGCGAGCCACCGCGAACAGCGCGGCGTTGATTCCCGGGAGGATCGCGCGGTCGTCGAACACGAGCGCCAGCGGTAGCAAATCCTGCCGCCGCGCCGCGTCGGACACGAAGTCGACGGCGCGTCCCGCGCTCTTGAACTGCTTGAGCCTCCACGAGTGTACGCGTCCGCCCTTGTTCGTCAGGACGATTTCAGCGAGATCGGTTTCGAGGTGGATCTGCTGCTCGGTCGCCTCGGTGACGGCCGCGGCGGTCGGGGCGGCGGGGGTAGCCGGGCCAGTGCCTGCGGTATTCGGAGGGCTCGAAGGCGGCGCGGTCTCGGGGGTCGGTCCCGAGGAAACCGGCGATGCGGCCGGTTCGTTCGCCGCAACTTGCGGAGGCGGAGCGGGAAAGAGCCTCTTCGAGAGCAGCGACCACCCCAGGAGGATGAGTACGGACAGCGCAAAGGCGGCGACGAAACGCTTTTCCATGGGAGACCTATCGGCTCAGTCGCGCGGCAGCGCTGCGGCGGCCGTCGCGTTGGGAACGGGATCAAATCCGCCCGCGCTCCAGGGGTTGCAGCGCATCAGGCGGCGGGCGGCGAGCGCGCTTCCCTTGAGCGCGCCGTGGACCTCGACCGCCTGCGCGGCGTACTCCGAGCACGTCGGGTGGAAACGGCAAGCCTGAGGCATGAACGGCGACACCAGGCGCTTGTAGGCCCGAAAGCCACCGGCGACGAAGGTGCGGGCCCTCATGGGCCGAGCCGTCGACGCAATTCGCACAGGCGCGAGGTGAAGTCGGCCTCGAGGCGATCGTAGGGTTGCTCGCGCGCGTCCATCTTCACGTTGACGACAAGATCGACCGGCGACGCCATCGTGTCTCGGTTCTTGCGGAAGATCTCGCGGACGACGCGCTTGATTCGATTGCGCGCGACCGCATGCCCGAACTTCTTGGTCGCGGTAATGCCGAGCCGCGAGCTCGGGGTCGCTCCCTTGAGACCGAAGAGAACGAAAAAGGAACTCTGCACGCGATGCCCGCGTTCGTAGACATCGAGAAATAGCTTGCGGGCACGGAGGCGGGAGGCACGCGCGAACGTGCGGTCCGTGCCGCCCTCGTCAGAGCGCGAGACGCTTGCGCCCTTTTGCGCGGCGCCGGGACAGGACACGACGCCCCCCCTTGGTGCTCATGCGCACGCGGAACCCGTGGGTCTTCCGTCGCCGGCGGTTGTTCGGTTGAAACGTGCGCTTCATACGTCCCATTCCTCAGACATCAGGGCGAAAGCGGTCAGTCTACGGAAGCCTCTGAGGAGTGTCAAGCGCGTCCGGCATCGGACGCTCGCATGTGATGTGTCGCTTGCCGTTGAAACTCGTTCACGCGCTGTGGTAGCCTCGCGCCGGGTCGGTCGTCGAGATACGAAGTCGCAATCCACAGTTCGAGCTTCCCTGTCGATGCGCCCGCGGGCGTGTCGATGAGTGACGGTTGAGAAGGCCTTCGATGCGCTCATTTTCGGTGTTTTTGCCCATCATCCGTCCAACTCCTTCCAAAACCAGACTCTCGAGGTGATAGAGCTGATGCATTTTTCCACAGGTGTGGAAAACCTGTGAGCGAATAGGCGCTGGGTGGAAGAGGTTCATGGAGCAGATTCACGATCGAAACATCTGGGACCGCGTGCTCGGCAAGATCGAGGGCCGTGTGAACGCGCACTCGTTCAAAACCTGGTTCCGGCCCACCCACCTCGTCTCGGAGAACGACGCCAGCCTGCGGGTCCGCGTTCCCAACTCATGGTTCGCGGAATGGCTGCAGACCAACTATCTCCCGGTGATCCAGGACGTCCTTCGAGAGATCGAACGCCCCGGTCTTTCGGTGGAGTTCGTCCACGATCGCGAAAGCGAGCCGGCGCGTTCGCACGCGGAGGGCGAACCGGTCGGTTCGTCCCGCGGATCGTCCCGGCCGGCCACGGATCACACCCCGGTCCCCGCGGATACCCTCGCGGGCTGGTTGAACCCACGTTACAACTTCGACAGGTTCGTCGTCTCGTCTTGCAATCAATTCGCGCACGCCGCAGCGATCGCGGTCGCGGAACAACCGTCTCGCGCCTACAACCCGCTCTACGTCTATGGCGGCGTGGGACTCGGGAAGACGCACTTGATGCAGGCGATCGGTAATCGGCTCGCCCTCCGCGGCGGGGCGCGCATGCGCTACCTGTCGACCGAACAGTTCATGAATGAGCTGATCAACGCCATTCGCTTTGAGCGCACGCTCGAGTTCAAGGAGAGATACCGCAACGTGGACGTGCTCCTGATCGACGACATCCAGTTCCTCGCCGGCAAGGAGCGAACCCAGGAAGAGTTCTTCCACACGTTCAACGCGCTCTACGATGCGCAGAAGCAGATCGTCATCACGAGCGATTGCCCGCCGCGAGCGATTCCGACCCTGGAGGATCGCCTGCGCTCGCGGTTCGAATGGGGGCTGATCGCGGACATCCAACCGCCCGATCTCGAGACGAAGATCGCCATTCTCAGGAAGAAGGCGGAAGCGGACGGCGTCGTCGTTCCCGACGACGTCGCCCTGTTCATCGCGACGAACAGCAAGTCGAACATCCGAGAGCTCGAGGGCTCGTTGAACCGCGTGGTCGCCTACGCGTCCGTGTCCGGGCGCGAGTTGACCCTCGATCTCGCGAAGGACACGCTTCAGGATCTTCTCGTCTCGGAATCGCCCGCGATCACGGTCGAGGGGATCCAGAAGCTCGTGGCCAACCACTACAATCTCAAGGTGACCGAGCTGAAGTCGAAGAACAACAGCCAGCAGATCGCGTTTCCCCGTCAGGTCGCCATGTACCTCTGCAAGCGGATGACCGAATCGTCGCTCCCGGAGATCGGCAGACGGTTCGGAGGCAAACACCATTCCACCGTGATCCACGCCATTCAGAAGGTCGAGAAGAAGCGGTCGAACGAAAGGGAATTCGACAGGCTCGTGGACAGTTTCGTGCAGTTGCTGCATTGAGATCCGCGCTTTTCCACAAAGCCGGCTTGTGGGCGCCCTGTGGAACGCTCGTCGCGGCTCGCAGCGATCAGGAATCCGCGGATGAAAGGAATCGTCCGACTCAGCGGTACGCCGAAGCATCCACAGGGTGAGAGCCCCGTGCGTCGCGCGTTCGTGCGAAATCCGCAGATTCGAATCAGCTACCATCACTACTGCTAATTCTCTCTCTCGAGAGAGAGAATTCGATTCTTGGGAGAGGGGACGAGAACATCATGGAATTCGTCATCAAGCAGAGCGACCTCGTCAGAGAGCTTCAAACCGTCACGGGCGTGGTCGAAAAACGCGCGACACTCCCCATCCTCGCCAATCTCCTCCTCGAGGCTTCACCCTCGGGCCTTTCCGTCGGAGCGTCCGATCTGGAAGTGACGATCCGCGGCACGGCGAAGGCGACGGTGGTCAAGCCGGGAAGCGTCACCCTTCCCGCGGGAAAGCTTTACGAAATAGCCCGATCGCTTCCGGATTCCGACGTGCAATTCAAGCTACTCGAACGGCATATTGTCTCGATTTCATGTGAGCGGACCCGTTACAAGATCGCCGGCCAGCCTCGTGACGAGTTCCCGAAGTTCCCCGACCTGGACGTCACCCAAGGAATCGGACTTCCGGCGGGAGCTCTCAGGAACATGATCGAGCGCGTCGGATTCGCGATTACCACGGAAGACCCGCGCTACTCGCTTCATGGCGCGCTGCTGCTCATCCAGGACGCGTCCATGACCCTGGTGGCGACCGACGGCTACCGCCTCTCCTTTGCGTCCAGAAAGGTCTCCTTGGCCAAGGGAGCCGGAGAAGTCCGGGTGATCGTGCCGCGCAAGGCACTCGGCGAGGTGGGTAAGTTGACGGCCGAGGTCGACGCCGAATCGACCGTGACGTTCGGTCGGAGCGGCAATCATGTTTTCTTCACCGTCGGCGATCACACGCTCACGACGACCGTCCCGGAGGGGGCTTTCCCGAAATACGACGAGGTCATGCCCAAGCGGTGTGAAACGGCGATCACTCTGAACAAGCACGAGCTCACGGATGCAGTCAAGCGCGTATCGCTCGTCGCGAGCGACCGGTTCGGGCGGGCCGTACGCTTCCACCTTTCAAGCGGGCGTTTGGAACTGTCGAGCGCCACCGAATTGGGCGAGGCCAACGAGATCTTGAACGTCGATTACGACGGAGACGACAAGACGATCGGCTTCAACGCCAAGTACTTGCTCGAGTTTCTCAACGTCGTCGGCACGGATGCGGTCAAGCTCGAGCTCGATCCGGTGAAGGAAGGCGAGTCGGAGACGGAGCGCAAGGCCAAGACGTCCGGCGACAAGCCGGGACAGTTCAGGCCGGACCCTGTCGGAGATCTCGACTACCGCTATATCGTGATGCCACGGGATCTCTGACGGCGCGGCATGTGGCTGCGCACGCTCAACGCCGACCGGCTTCGCAACCTGAAGTCCGTTGACGTGAATCTGACGGCCGGCCTGACGTTGGTCACCGGACGCAACGGGCACGGCAAGACGAGTCTTCTCGAAGCCGCCTATCTTCTTGGCACGGCCCACTCCTTCCGCACCCGCAAGTTGGACGAACTCGTCGGCTGGCAGGGAGGACCTCTTCGAGTCTCCGGGGACGTGGCGGGCCTCGCCATGGAAAACCGACTGGGACTTGTCGTCGATCAGGGCGCGCGTCGACTGTTCATCGACGGCGCCGAGCGCAATCTCCAGGTGTTCCTGGGAAAGCTGGACCTCGTGGCCCTACCCAACGAGTCGATGCGGATACTGCGTGATGGCCCGGAAGGGCGCCGACGGTTCGTCGACAGCGGGTTGGCGGGGCTCCGCCCCTCGTTCCTGCACGACCTCGGGAGTTACCGGCGGGTCCTCGCGGAGCGGAACGCGTTGCTCCGCGGGGGTGATGGGCGTACGGGCAGCCCCGCCGGAACGCACGAGATGAACGCTTGGGAGGAGCGGTTGGCCGCGGCATCCTCCCGGATCCACCGACAGCGTCGAGAGTACATCGTCGGCATGGCGTCGCGGATGGGACCCGCCGAGCGATGGCTTTTTCCCGACGGCGAGCAGGTCCGCGTCCGCTATCTACCGTCGCCCGCCGTGACCGACGAGAGCGATCCTGCCGAGCTCGAGGCGCACTTCCTGGAGGCCCTCGTGCAGAAGCGCCGGCGGGACAAGACCCTCGGTTTCACGACAGACGGACCGCACCGCGACGACATCGACGTTAGCCTCGATGGGGTGGAACTTCGTAAGTTCGGGTCCGCTGGTCAGTTACGCGCGGCGATGATAGCCTTGTGTGCCGGAAAGCTCGGCCTGCTGAGAGACGAACGGCGCGAGGCGCCCCTCTTCCTGATGGACGACTTTGATTCCGATCTCGATGAGGGCCGAACGAGGTCGCTGGTAGATTTTCTCCGCGAGGGTGGCTTTCAGTCGCTCATGGCCACCTCGAAAGACGGTTTCGTGGATCGGCTCGGGGTTCCTTTTCATCGGATCCTGATGGAAGGTGGGATGGCCCGGGCAGCATAGAAGCTCTACGACGTACGACCGGCTCGTGACGCGACCCGATGGGGGCCGTCGATGGGACCGGCGGCGAGGATAGGGGAGCCATGGCCCAGAAGGACGAGACCGCTACGCTCGCCCAGCAAGACGCCTCCAGCTACAACGCTTCGAAAATCAAGGTCCTCGAAGGACTGGAAGCCGTCCGTAAGCGCCCGGCGATGTATATCGGCTCGACCGGGTCGACGGGGCTCCACCACCTCGTCTACGAGGTCGTGGACAACTCGGTCGACGAGGCGCAGGCGGGGTTCTGCAAGAAAATCGACGTGGTCGTCCATCTCGACAACTCCGTCACGGTCGTGGACGACGGCCGCGGTATTCCGGTCGACATGCATCCCACGGAAGGCAAGTCCGCGGCCGAGGTGGTGCTGACGATCCTTCACGCCGGCGGCAAGTTCGAAAACGATGCCTACAAAGTCTCCGGAGGCCTTCACGGGGTCGGTGTTTCCGTGGTGAATGCGCTCTCGGAGCGGCTCGAGGTCGAAATCTGGCGTGAGGGCTCGACCTACCGTCAGGACTTCGAGCGCGGAAAACCGGTGAGCGAGTTCCGCAAAGAAGGCACCACCAAGCGCCGCGGCACGAAGATCATGTTCAAGCCGGACACCCAGGTCTTCGAGGATCTGGTGTTCTCCTACGACACCCTGGCGCAGCGCCTCCGTGAGCTGGCCTTCCTGAACCAGGGCATCGAGATCACGCTCGCGGACGAACGCGCCGAAAAGATCCGCGAGTCGGTTTTCCATTACGAGGGCGGGATCGTCGAGTTCGTTCAGCACTTGAACAAGGCCCGGCAGGTGCTCCACCCCAAACCGATCTTCCTGAACGGCGGCGTGGACGGCGTCCAGCTCGAGATCGCGATGCAGTGGAACGACTCGTACAACGAGACGATCTACTCGTTCGCGAACTCGATCAACACCGTCGAAGGCGGAACGCACATGGTCGGCTTCAAGGCCGCGTTGACCCGCACGATCAACGCGTACCTCGCGACAGCCAACCTCGGCAAGGACGCGAAGGACCTGCAGCTCCAGGGCGAAGACGTGCGCGAAGGGCTCGCCGGGGTCATCTCGGTGAAGATCCCCAGCCCCCAATTCGAGGGGCAAACCAAGACCAAGCTCGGAAACTCGGAAGTGAGGGGCCAGGTCGAGGCGCTCGTCAACGACAAGCTCACGGCCTTTTTCGAGCAGAACCCGGGGTTGGCCAAGGCGATCATCCTGAAGAGCGTCGACGCCGCGCGCGCCCGCGAGGCCGCACGCAAGGCGCGCGAGCTGACCCGGCGGAAGGGAGCGCTCGATTCGGGCTCGCTGCCTGGAAAGCTCGCCGACTGCCAGGAGCGCGACCCCGCGCTGTGCGAGATTTTCCTAGTCGAAGGCGACTCCGCCGGCGGCTCGGCGAAGCAGGGGCGCAACCGGATGTTTCAGGCGATCCTCCCGTTGCGCGGCAAGATCTTGAACGTCGAGAAGGCGCGTTTCGACAAGATGCTGGGCCACGAAGAAATCCGGACTATCATCGCGGCGATGGGCTGCGGGATCGGCGAGGACGAGTTCGACATCGCGAAGCTGCGGTACGGTCGGATCTTCATCATGACCGACGCCGACGTGGACGGATCGCACATCCGCACGCTCCTCCTCACCTTCTTCTACCGGCAGATGCGCCCCTTGGTCGACAAGGGACACATCTTCATCGCGTGTCCTCCGCTCTACAAGGTCAAGCGCGGCAAGGAAGAGCTCTACCTAGCGAACGACAAGGAGTTGAACGCCTTCGTCATCCGCAAGGCTACGGAAGAGCGGACCGTGGAGGCCGGCGGCCGCGTGGTCTCCGGCACCGAGCTGCACCACCTGCTCCAGTCGTTGATCGATCATGACCAGTACTTGAGCGCGATCGAGCGCATGGGAATCGACCGCGCGAGCGTCGAGACGATCCTGGACGGCGGCATCGGCAGCCGCTCGGATCTCGAGGACAAGGCCAAGCTCGAGGCGTTGGGCGTGCGGTTGGCCGCGCTGGGGCACGACGTTTCCGCCCCGGAGCCCGACGAAGAGCACGGACTCTTCCAGCTCCGCGTGCGCTCGGCGACACGGGGCCGGCGCGAGTTCCTCGTCAATCTCGAGCTGTGGCAGGCCGTCGAGATGCGCCAGATGTTGCGGCTCCACCCGACCCTGGCGACCCTGGCGAAGCCGCCGCTCATCGTGACGCACAACGGCAACGTCGACACGCTCGAGTCGAAGGAACAACTGCTCGCGCACCTCATGGAAGCGGGCAAGAAGGGGCTCGTCATCCAGCGCTACAAGGGCTTGGGCGAGATGAATCCGGATCAGCTCTGGGAAACGACGATGGACCCGACGCGCCGGCGCATTCTCGAGGTGCGCATCGAAGACGCCGTGGAGGCGGACAACCTCTTCTCGGTTCTCATGGGAGACGCGGTCGAGCCGCGCCGCCAGTTCATCGAGGACAACGCGCTCGACGTCCGCAACTTGGACATCTGACGGCACGGCCCCGGACGCTCTAGGAACCCGCCATGGACGCTAAGGAAAACAGGCTCCCCATCAACATCGAAGAGGAGATGCGCCGCTCGTATCTCGACTACGCGATGAGCGTGATCATCGGGCGGGCGCTCCCCGACGTCCGCGATGGGCTGAAGCCCGTACACCGCCGCGTGTTGTACGCCATGTACGACACTGGCAACTCTTCGGACAAGCCCTACCGCAAGTCCGCGCGCACCGTGGGCACCGTGATCGGCAAGTACCACCCGCACGGCGACCAAGCGGTCTACGACACGATCGTTCGCATGGCGCAAGACTTTTCCATGCGCTACACGCTCGTCGACGGGCAGGGAAACTTCGGATCGGTCGACGGCGATCCGGCCGCCGCGATGCGGTACACCGAGATTCGACTCGACAAGCTCGCGCACGAGATGGTGCGCGACATCGAAAAAGAGACCGTCGATTTCGGCCCCAACTACGACGGCGCCGAAACGGAGCCGCTGGTGTTGCCGGCCGCCTTCCCGAACCTCCTGGTCAACGGCTCGTCGGGGATCGCCGTCGGCATGGCGACCAACATGCCGCCGCACAACCTCGGCGAAGTGGTCGACGTGATCAAGCTTCTCGTCGAGGACGCAGACGTCGAGCTGTCCGAGCTCATGAAGATGATGCCGGGCCCCGACTTCCCGACGGCCGGGTTCATCTACGGGGTCAGTGGAATCCGATCGGCCTACGAGACCGGACGCGGGCGGATCGTCATGCGCGGGCGCGCCTCGATCGAGGATCAGCCCCATCGCAAGGACCGGCAGGCGATCATCATCACCGAGCTTCCCTATCAGGTGAACAAGACGCACCTCATCGAGGAGATCGTCGCTTTGGTCCGCGACAAGAGGATCGAAGGCATCTCGGACATCCGCGATGAGTCCGACCGCGACGGGATACGGGTGGTCTTGGAGTTGAAGCGCGAGGAAAACCCGGGCGTCATCCTGAACAACCTGTACAAGTTCACCAAACTGCAGTCCACCTTCGGCGTGATCAACCTCGCGATCGTCCATGGGCGGCCGCAGGTGCTTCCCCTCAAGGATCTGCTGCGCCACTTCGTCGATTTTCGCCGCGAGGTCGTCGTGCGCCGCACGCAGTACGACCTTCGAAAGGCCGAGGAGCGCGCCCATATCCTGGAAGGCCTCAAGATCGCGATCGACAACCTCGACGAGGTGATCGCGATCATTCGTCAGAGCAAGACCCCGCCGGAGGCGAAAGAGGCCCTGCGCCTGAGATTCCACTTCAGCGACGTCCAGGCCCAAGCGATCCTCGACATGCGCCTGCAGCGATTGACCGGCCTCGAGCGGCAGAAGATCGTCGACGAGTACGTGGAAACCCTGAAGCTCATCGAGAAACTGAGGGCGATCCTCGCCAGCGAGCGGATGCAGCTCAAGATCGTCATCGACGAGCTCGTCGCGCTGAAGGAACAGTTCGGCGACGCGCGACGGACCGAGATCGTCGCCCATGCGGAGGAGATCTCTCTCGAGGACCTGATCCAAGAGGAAGAGGTCGTCATCACCGTCAGCCACACCGGTTACGTCAAGCGCACGGCGCTTTCGACCTACCGATCGCAGCGGCGCGGCGGCAAGGGCCGGATCGGCATGACGACGCGCGACGAAGACGCCGTACGCCATCTGTTCATCGCGTCGACGCACGACTACATCCTGGTCTTCACCTCTTCGGGGAAGATGTACTGGCTGAAGGTGCACGAGATTCCGGACGTCTCGAGCGCAGGAAAGGGCAGGCCGATCGTCAACCTGATCCAGATCGGGCCCGATGAAAAGGTCTGTGCGACGCTGAACGTGCGCGAGTTCTCCGAGGGGAAGTTCGTCGTGATGGCCTCGCGCAAGGGGTACATCAAGAAGACCTCCCTCTCCGCGTTTTCAAACGTGAGGTCGAACGGGATCATCGCGCTCACGCTGGATCCGGAGGACGACGTGCTCGGTGTGGACCTCTCGGACGGCGCGTCCGAGATCTTCATGGCGACGTCCAAGGGCAAGTCCATCCGATTCAAAGAGACCGACGTCCGACCGATGGGCCGCAACGCCCGCGGCGTGATCGGCATCCGCATGGCGGGGGACGACCGGCTGGTCGAGATGGAGGCGCTGTCCGGAAAGCCGGACATCCTGTCGCTGACGGCCAACGGCTACGGCAAGCGTACGGCCGTCCAGGAGTACCGGCTGCAGGGGCGTGGTGGATCGGGAATCATCAACATCCGTACGACCGGACGGAACGGGCTCGTCGTCGGCGCGACGGAGATCTCGGACGAGGAACAGGTCCTCTTGATCACCGCCCACGGGAAGATCATCCGGATGAACGCGTCCGGAATCAGCCGCATCGGTCGCGTCACGCAAGGCGTCCGCCTCATCCAGATGGAGGAGGGGGACGTGGTCGTGGCGGCGATTCGCACCGCGGAGCGTGAGGAAGAAGGGACGTCGGCCCCGGTCGCGACCCTGCCTGATCCCGACGATTCCGTGGGCGCCGACGACGACGCGCCGGGAGAATGAGCGTATGAAGTTTTTCATCGATACCGCAAACATCGACGAGATCCGCGACGCCGCCCGCCTGGGCATCCTCGACGGTGTCACCACGAACCCCAGTCTCGTGGCGAAGGAGGGGCGCAAGTTCGAGGCCGTCATCGCCGAGATCTGCACGATCGTCGACGGCCCGATCTCGGCCGAAGTCACGGCGCTCGACTACGACGGGATGCTGGCACAGGCCCACCCGCTCGCGAAGATCCACAAGAACGTGACGATCAAGGTTCCGCTGACGAAGGACGGCCTCAGGGCGTGCAAGGCGCTTCGCGCCGAGGGGACCGCGGTCAACGTCACGTTGTGCTTTTCGCCGTCCCAGGCGCTTCTCGCGGCGAAGTGCGGCGCGACGTTCATCTCGCCGTTCGTCGGCCGTCTCGACGACGTGTCGCAAGACGGGATGGAGCTCATCCGTCAGATCCGCGCGATCTACGACAACTACGGATTCACGACGCAGATCCTCGCCGCTTCGATCCGTCACCCCATCCATGTCGTCGACTGTGCGTTAGCGGGCGCCGACGTCGGAACGATGCCGTACAAGGTGATGACGCAGCTTTACGAGCACCCGCTGACGGATCTTGGGCTCAAGAAGTTCCTCGCGGACTGGGAGAAGCTCAAGTCGAAGTAGCACCCGGGAGACCCGATGCCCGACTCGCCTCTCGAAACGATGCGGAACCGCTACGCCGCGGCCAGAAAAGGCGGGGGCGACGACCGGGTCGCCAAACAGCACGCCGCCGGAAAGTTGACCGCACGCGAGCGGATCGAGACCTTGCTCGACCCGGGTTCGTTCGAGGAGCTCGACGCGCTCGTCGTCCACCGGTGCAACGATTTCGGCATGGCGGCGCAAAGCGTGCCCGGAGACGGCGTCGTGACCGGCCACGGGCGCATCGACGGCCGCCCGGTGTTCGTCTTCTCGCAGGACTTCACGGTATTCGGCGGGTCGCTCTCCGAGACCTTCGCCGCGAAGATCTGCAAGGTGATGGACCTCGCGATGAGGGCGGGATGCCCCGTCATCGGACTCAACGATTCGGGCGGGGCGCGCATTCAGGAGGGGGTCGTCTCCCTCGCCGGGTACGCCGACATCTTTCTCAGGAACACGCTCGCCTCCGGCGTCATTCCGCAGATCTCCCTGATCATGGGGCCCTGCGCCGGCGGGGCCGTCTACTCGCCGGCGATCACCGATTTCACGATCATGGTTCGCGACACCGCGTACATGTTCATCACCGGGCCGGACGTGATCCGCGCGGTCACGCACGAGGAGGTCACCAAAGAGACGCTCGGCGGCGCGATGACTCACAATGCGACCTCCGGCGTCGCCCATTTTGCGGCGGCGGACGACCGCGACGCGTTGATGCTCGCGCGCGAGATCCTCGCGTACATGCCGTCGAACAACATGGAAGACCCCGCCGAGAAGACGACGGACGACCCCGACGACCGGGCCGACGTCGTGCTGAACTCGATCGTGCCTCCCTCGTCGAACCAGGCGTACGACATCAAGAAGGTGATCGCGAGCGTCGTCGACGAGGGGAGATTCCTCGAGGTCCACGAGCACTTCGCGAAGAACATCGTCGTGGGATTTGCCCGACTGGGCGGCCGATCCGTCGGCATCGTGGCGAACCAGCCCGCGGTTCTCGCCGGGTGCCTCGACATCAACGCGTCGGTCAAGGGGGCGCGCTTCGTGCGTTTCTGCGACTGTTTCAACGTTCCCCTGATCGTCTTCGAGGACGTGCCGGGGTTTCTTCCCGGAACCGATCAGGAGTTCCACGGGATCATTCTCCATGGGGCGAAGCTTCTGTACGCGTTCGCGGAGGCGACGGTTCCCAAGATCACGGTCATTACGCGCAAGGCGTACGGCGGCGCGTATTGCGTCATGGCGTCGAAGCACATCCGCGCGGATTTCAATTACGCATGGCCGTCCGCCGAGATCGCGGTGATGGGTTCGGACGGCGCGGTCAACATCATCCACCGCGCGGAGATCAAGGCCGCGGGCGCGTCCGGCGAGAAGTTGCGCGCAGGCAAGGTGGCGGAGTACAGGGACAAGTTCGCCAACCCGTACGTCGCCGCTGAGCGCGGCTACGTCGACGAAGTGATCGAGCCGGCGCTGACCCGGCGCAAGCTCATCGGAGCGCTGCGGCTTCTCAAGAACAAGCGGGATTCGAATCCGCCGCGCAAGCACGGGAACATCCCGCTCTAGATGCCTGCCCCGTTCAGGAAGCTGCTCATCGCAAACCGCGGCGAGATCGCCGTGCGGGTGATCCGAGCGTGTCACGAGCTAGGGATCCGCACGGTCGCGGTCTACTCGGAAGCGGATCGCGACGCGCTGCACGTGCGCTACGCCCACGAGGCGTACCTCATCGGGCCTCCGCCCTCGTCCGAGTCGTACCTCCGCATCGACAAGATCCTTGACGTAGCACAGCGAAGCGGCGCTGAGGCGATCCACCCCGGCTATGGATTCCTTTCCGAAAACGGCGAATTCGCGCGTGCCTGCCGCGCTGCGGGCGTCGTCTTCGTCGGCCCGCCCCCCGAGGCGATGGAGGCGATGGGAGACAAGGTCCGCTCCCGCGACCTGATGACGAAGGCGGGCGTCGCGGTCGTGCCCGGCTCACCGCCTCTGACGGACGCCAAGGACGCCATCGCCCATGCCGAGCGGATCGGCTATCCCGTCCTCCTCAAGGCTTCCTCCGGCGGCGGCGGGAAGGGGATGCGCGTCGTCCGTTCGTCCGGCGAGCTGCCGTCGCTCCTCGCCCAGGCCGAAGGAGAGGCCCGATCGTCGTTCGGCGACGAGACGGTTTTCCTCGAGAAGTACGTCGAACGCCCTCGACACATCGAAGTCCAAGTGCTCGCCGACACTCACGGGATCTGCGTTCACCTGGGCGAGCGCGAATGCTCGATCCAGCGACGGCATCAGAAGCTGATCGAGGAGTCGCCTTCACCGGTCATCGACGCGGAAACGCGAGCGACGATCGGCGCGATGGCCGTGACGGCCGCGAAGGCCTGCGGCTACGTTTCCGCCGGCACCGTCGAGATGCTCCGCTCGGCCGACGGCTCGTTCTATTTCATGGAGATGAACACGCGTCTCCAGGTCGAGCACGCCGTGACCGAGATGGTCTACGGCGTCGACCTGGTGAAAGCGATGATCGACATCGCGGGGGGGGGGAAGGTCCCCTGGACGCAAGATCAGATCGTTGCGCGCGGCCACGCGATCGAGTGTCGCATCATCGCCGAAGATCCGTCACGGAACTTCATGCCCGCCCCCGGCACGATCCGCGCGCTGCGCGCGCCCGCCGGACCCGGGGTGCGGTACGACGGCGGCGTGTACGGAGGCTTCACGGTTCCCGTGCACTACGATCCGTTGCTCGCAAAGCTCATCACGTGGGGGGGTGACCGCAACGAGGCGGCGGCGCGAATGACCCGCGCCCTCGACGAGTTGCGCGTCGACGGCGTGAAGACGTCGGCCGCCTTCCACCGACGCGTCATGACGCACCCCGCGTTCCTGGCAGGCGAGCTGCACACGGGCTTCCTGGAGGAGCATCCCGAGTTGATGTCGCCGGGCACCGATCCGTGGCTCTCGGAAGTCGCGGTGCTCGCGGCCGCCGTCGCGCACTTCCGGCGGCTCGAGCGAGAGTCCCAGCGCGCCCCGCAGGCGGATACCTCGGGCGGCTCGTCCGCGTGGAAGCGGAGAGCGCGCGCCGGGTGGCGGCGTTGAAGTTCGCCGCGAAGGTGGGCGAGACCATGCACGAAATCGTCGTCGCGCGGCTCGACGGCTCGTACATCGTGACGCTCGACGGCGCCGAGCACGTCGTCGACGCACGCAAGCTCGAAGCGGACTTCTACTCGATCCTCTACGAAGGCAAGTCGTACGAGGTCTCCGTCGAGAGCGCCGGCCCGAAGTACGTCGTGCGGCACGGCGCGCACGAGCAAGTCGTCGAGCTCGCCGATGCCGCTCGATCTGGCCGCGACGAGCTGCGCAAGTGCGGCGGCCCGGAAGCCATCGACTCCGTCATGCCGGGGAAGGTTGTGCGCGTCTTGGTCGCGCCCGGAGACGAAGTGCGCGCGGGGCAGGGTCTGGTCGTCCTCGAAGCGATGAAGATGGAAAACGAAATCGGCGCGCCGCGCGCCGGCCGCGTGAAGAGCGTGGACGTGATTCCCGGCCAAACCGTCGAAACGGGCGCCAGGCTCGTCGTTCTCGAGTGAGCGAAAACGGCCCCCGCGACGGATCTTCCGATCCGCCCCGGAGGCCTGAAATCTCTTCGAGGATCGAGCGGTCCTACTTGTTGATCTTCTTGTCGAGCTGTTTGCCCGCCTTGAAACGGACCGCAGTTTTCGCCTTGATCTTGATGGCCTCGCCCGTTTGGGGATTGCGGCCGATGCGGGCCTTCCGCTTGCTGGTGCCCCACGTCCCGAAGCCGACGAGGGTGACCCTCTGCCCCTTCTTCAGCGACGACGTAATGCCCTCCGTGAGGGATTCGATCGCCGTGGCGGCGGCGGTGCGGGTGATGCCGGCATCCGTCGCGATCTTGCCGATCAACTCTTGCTTGTTCATGCGTTTCACCTCCTCTCGTTCGTGGCGTTCTCTCGCGCGATGTGAGAAGCGCGCGTCGAAGGAAACGTGACGCGAGCATTACAACGCGCGTGCGCCGTGCCGTCAAGAGGATAAGCAGGAATCGAGTCATCGAAACCCGCGGTGGGAGCGGGTTTCGGTGAGGCGCTCTCGGATCGAGCGCCGACAAAAATGTCGACGCGAGGTGAAGGATCAGTTCGATGAGTTGCGCGCGAGGAAGCGTGCGAGTCGCGCACGCGCATCGTCGCTCAATCCGGAGAAGAACAGACCCAGCTCGAAGCGCGCGGCTCCCGCGGCTGACGGGAGCTCCGTGCGCCGCACGACGACCGCCTCGACGTCGAGCACCTCGACCCGGCTCCCGTTCGGGAGCATCAAACGCACGGCAAGGCGCGTCATCTCGGGGTAGTCCCGGCTCGACGAACAGTGCAGGCCGCCCAAGGAGAGGTCGCTCGCGACCATACGGGCCTGGGTTCCTTGGCCTTCTTCCTGGCCTTCGATCTCGAATTGGTGCAAAAAACGGGCGTGGGAGCGGCGTTCTGCGGTCGTTGGGGTCACGGCGATCCTCCCGAGCATCACGTTGACGACGCGCTATCCTACCAGCGCCCGCCACGCGCCGGACCGCAAAGGGAGAGGCTCGTGAATCGCGACGTGTTGAAAAAGCTGCTCGCAGACGTCCGCTTCCGTCGCCTTTCGATCGCGCACGCCGAAGAACGGCTGCGTCATCTCCCGGTCCTGGAATTGGGTTTCGCGACGCTCGACGCGCACCGTGCCCTCCGCCGGGGGTTTCCCGAGACCGTCTACGGACCCGGCAAGTCGATCGAGCAAATCGTGACGATCGTCTCGAGTCTGCACGCTGCCGGGCAGACGGCCCTGGTCACGCGCGTGGGTGAGGAGGCGCACGCTGCGGTGCGCGTCCAACATCCGAGGGCGGAGTACCACGCAGAGGCTCGTGCTTTGGTCCTACGCTCGGGACCCAAGCGGCGAGGGCGCACCGGAGTTCTTGTCATGACCGCCGGAACGACGGACATCGGCGTCGCCGAGGAGGCCGCCCTCACCGCGGAGTTGATGGGGGAGCAGGTGCGCCGGATTTACGACGTCGGCATCGCGGGGCTCCATCGTCTGCTGTCTCATCGCGAGACCCTGACCAAGGCCAACGTCATCGTTGCCGTAGCCGGAATGGAGGGGGCCCTGCCGTCGGTCGTGGCGGGCCTCGTCGATTGTCCTGTGATTGCCGTTCCGACGAGCGTCGGATACGGCGCCGGCGCCGGGGGATTCGCAGCCCTGCTCGCGATGCTGAACTCTTGCGCACCGGGTGTGGCCGTGGTCAACATCGACAACGGTCACGGCGCCGGGTGTCTCGCGTCGCTGATCAACCGGCGCTGCCGTTCTCCGAAAACCCTTGCGTGATTCTGAGAGCGACCGTACTTCTCCTCAAGGCTTGGAGCTTGGTGATCGGTCGGGCGGCAGGCCGGAACACCCCCAAGGACCACGTGACTTGACGGCAAATGGGGCAACCGCTAGAGTTACCGTTTTGCACCGTCCCGAATGCCGGGGCGGAAGAAATGAGACGACGAAAGCGGGGTGAGGATTCGATGCCGCTGATCAAGGTGCGCGAGGACGAGAGCCTCGAGAACGCCTTGAAGCGCTTCAAACGGAAGTGCGAGAAATCGGGCATCTTGACCGAGATCAAGAAGCGCCAGCACTACGAAAAGCCCAGCGTGAAGAAAAAGCGGAAAGCGCTGGCCGCGCGTAAGAAGCTGTTGAAGCGTTTGGCGCAGGAGCGCAGGGGTAACGGATAAACTTTCTCACGGACCGGGGTGGTCGCACGACCGTCCCGGTCCGGTCTTGGCAGGGGCCCCCTTGGCCGTCCCGCTTACGAAGGACTTCGTCGCGGCGGTCCGGAATGCGGGCGACATCGTTCGCCTGGTTTCGGACTACGTTCCCCTCAAGGCCGCCGGAACTCGTCTGAAGGGCCTGTGCCCGTTCCATCATGAAAAGACGCCGTCGTTCTCCGTCGACCCCCAGATGCAGTTGTTCTATTGCTTCGGATGCCAGGCGGGAGGCGACGCGTTCAGGTTCGTCATGCTGTACGAGAAGGTCGACTTTCCCGAGTCCGTCGAGTTTCTCGCCAAGCGCTGGGGCGTGCCTCTCCCGAAGACGTCGTACCGGCCGGAGGACGACGCGCGCGCCCGAATCCTTCTCATGAACGAAGCGGCGGCTTCGTTTTTTCGCGGGCAACGGTCGGATCCTTCGCAAGGCAAGCTCGCGCGCGACTACATCACGAAACGCCGGGTTTCGGACGCCGTGGCCGAGCGCTTCGGCCTCGGCTACGCCCCGGACGGCTGGGAAGCCCTCCTGAACGTTCTCGGCGCGCGTGGCTTCAAGCCGCTGGAGCTTCAGAACGCGGGATTGGCGATCCCGCGTAAGGATGGGTCCGGCCAGTACGATCGATTCCGCCACCGGGTAATTTTTCCAATTCGAGACGTTTCCGGCCGGGTGGTCGCGTTCGGTGGGCGGAGCTTAGGCGATTCGGAGCCGAAATACCTCAACTCTCCCGAGACCCCTGCGTATGTGAAGGGTGAACACCTCTACGGCCTCGATGTCGCCCGGGACGCGATCCGCCGTGAAGGGTTCGCCATACTCGTCGAGGGGTACTTGGACCTGATTGCGCTCCATCAGGCTGGATTCGAAAACGCCGTTGCGTCGCTAGGCACCGCCCTGACTCCGTCTCAGGTCAAGTTGCTCGCGCGCTATGCCGTGCGTGTCGTCGTCAGCTACGACGGGGACACCGCCGGAGTCAATGCCGCAGCGAAATCGCTCGATCTGTTCCTGGAACGTGGCTTCGACGTTCGCGTCGCCGAGATTCCGCAGGGCAAAGACCCGGACGACTTCGTGAGGGACGAAGGGGCGGCCGCCTACGACGCCATCGTCCGGCAGGCTCCGAGCTACCTCGATTTTCTGGTCCAGCGCGAGTTACGCGGACGCGATCTCACACGGCCGGAAGAGAAGGTCGCCACGATCAACGCGATCCTTCCGAAGCTGGCCCGGCTCGAAAGCGCGGTCGAGCGCGCCGCCTGGGCGGGTCGTCTGGCCGACGCCCTGCAGATCGATGACGACCTCGTGATGCAGGAATTGCGGAGCGCTCTCCGTGCCGCGAAACCGGGTATCCGGCACCGCGTCGGTGCCGATGAGTCCACCATGGACGTCGAAGCGCGCCTCGTCCGGCTTGTTCTGGGAAGCGACGAGGCGCGGCGGCGCGCCCGTGAGGTTTTGGGGCCGTCTGACCTCGCCGGGACGCGGGTCGGAACGCTCGTCCGGACCATTCTCGACCTCGACCGTGACGGCCTTTCCGTCGAAGGACCGCTCGTGGTCGACGCGCTCACGGACGAGGCCGATAGGGAGCTGCTCACGCGGATTGCCTTTCGCGACGAGGCCCCCGGCGGGGCGGACGAGGTCGACGGTTGCCTGGTCACCTTGCGGAACACACGCCTAAAGAAGGAACATAGAGCCGAAAGTCGCGAGCTCGACGCGCTCAGCCGTGACGATCAGGACCGACGGCTGCAGAAATTGATGAAGCTGGGGCACGACATGGATGCCCCTCACCGAGACGTCACGCACTAGTCGAGAGGACGATGAGCAAGAAAAAGCGCGAACCGATCTCGGGGCTCGAGGCCAAGTACGAAGAAGTCCGCCAGCTGCTGGCCGTCGGCAAGGAGCGGGGCTTCCTCGCGTACGATGAGATCAACGAATCGCTCCCCGACGAGATCTCCGCCTCGCCGGATGAAATCGAAGAGGTCTTCTCCCTACTCGAGGCCCACGGCATCACCGTCGTCGACGCCGATGCCCGAGAGCAGCTCGGCCCCAGCGGCTCGGCGCCCGCGCCCAAGGAAGCCGCGAAGGACGAAAAGGAAGACGAAGGGAAGGACGGCGCTGTTCCGGGTCCCCTCGAGAAGACCAACGACCCCGTGCGCATGTACCTGCGGGAGATGGGAACCGTGCCGTTGCTCACGCGCGAAGGCGAAGTCCGCATTGCGCGGCGCATCGAGCGTGGCGAGCGACGGATCATGAACGCCCTCGCGCGAAGCGCCTGGGTGCACGACGAGATTCGCCAGATCGGCGAGCGCATCAAGAAGGGTCAGATCTCGGCGAACGTCTTCGCGGGCGGCGAAGAGGAAGAAGACAAGTCCGCTAAGAAGCTCGAACGTGCGAAGCTCGTCATCCAACGCCTGAACAAGAAGCTCAATCACATGGACCTCGCCGCCAAGAGGATGGCGAAGCTGAAGCCGGGCGGGCGCGCGCACAAGGGGGCCCGTTACAAGGCGATGAAACAGCAGGTCAAGCTCGCACTCGAGCTGAGGCAGCTGAAGCTCGTGCCCTCGCAAATCGACAACCTGGCGAAGCACGTTAGAGACGCCGACCACAAGATCAG
>JAYUCM010000264.1:0-8762 GCA_043740355.1 Acidobacteriota bacterium
GTCGAGGTGCAAATCTTCGGCGACACCCACGGTAACCTGATCCACCTCTTCGAGCGGGAATGCTCGATTCAGCGGCGGCATCAGAAGCTCCTGGAAGAGTCGCCTTCGACCGCGCTCGACGTCGGGCTTCGCGCCCGCATGACCGATGCGGCACTGCGTGCGGCGCGTTCGGTCGGCTACGTCAACGCGGGCACGATCGAGTTCCTCCTCGACGCGACGGGCGAGTTCTACTTCATCGAGATGAACACGAGGATCCAGGTCGAGCACCCGGTGACCGAAATGGTCACGGGCATCGACTTGATCAAAGAGCAGATCCGCGTCGCGGCGGGAGAGCCCATCTCGTTCAGCCAAGACGATCTCAAGCTCCAGGGACACGCCATCGAATGCCGGATCAACGCCGAGGACCCGGATACGTTCGCTCCCTGTCCCGGGAAGATCCGGACGTTCCATGTGCCTGGAGGACCCGGCATCCGGGTCGACACCGCCTGCTACGCGGAGGCGTTCATCCCCCCCTATTATGATTCGATGATCGCGAAGGTCATCGCCCATGGGAACACGCGCGGTGAGGCCATCCTTCGGATGCGGCGGGCGCTAGAGTCGTTCGTCGTCGAGGGGATCAAGACGAACGTGAAACTCCAGCAGAGGATTCTCACGGACGAGGACTTCGTGCGGGGCCGCCTGTCCACCGCCTTCATGGACCGGTTCCTCGTTCCCGCGAAGAAGGCTGGGGAGTAGCTTCTCGAACGTCGCCCCTGCTCGAAACTGTCAGTCCGTCCGCCCGCTTGACAATAATTTTCACGGGCTCTAGATTCGCGACGACTCCTTTGAGCTAAGTTGGATAGATGTATGTGTAAGAAATGCATATGTGTTACGCGGTGATTCGACCCGATAGGTGGTCGATCCTAGCGATGTTCTCATAGGGCCGGGGCAACCATGGCAGTGAAGCTCGGTGAGATGCTTCTGAAGGCGGGGATGATCACGCAACCCCAGCTCCAAGAGGCTCTCGAAGCGCAGAAAAAGAGCGGCGGCAAGCTCGGCTTCAACCTGGTCAAGATGGGTTTCGTCAAAGAAGACGACATTACCCAGCTTCTCTCCGACCAGTACGGCGTCCCCTCCATCAACCTGCGGCATTTCGAGATCGACGAATCCGTGATTCACCTCGTCCCTTCCGAGGTCGCGCAGAAGTACCTCGTCCTGCCGGTCAATCGCACGGGCGCAACCCTCACGATCGCCATGGCCGATCCGACGAACGTGTTCGCGATGGACGACATCAAGTTCATGACCGGCTACAACGTCGAGCCGGTGGTGGCGAGTGAGATCGCGATCCGCGAGGCGATCGAGAAGTACTACGGCTCGTCGCACGCCCTCGAGCTCAAGAAGGTCATGGACCAGATGGCCGAGCAGGACACCGAGGCGCTCGAGCTGCTGGAAGAGGACGAAGAGCTCGACATCCACAAGCTCGAGCACGTTTCGGAGGAGGCGCCCGTCGTGCGCCTCGTCAACATCATCTTGACCGACTCGATCAAGAAGGGGGCCTCGGACATCCACATCGAGCCCTACGAGAAAGACTTCCGGGCGCGCTTCCGCGTCGACGGCGTGCTCTACGAGATCATGCATCCGCCGATGAAGCTGAAGGACGCCATCACGAGCCGGCTCAAGATCATGGCGAAGCTCGACATCTCGGAGAGGCGTCTCCCGCAAGACGGCCGCATCAAGATCAAGATGAAGCTGCAGGGAAAAACGAAGGAGATGGACTACCGCGTCTCCGTCCTTCCGACGCTGTTCGGCGAGAAGATCGTCATGCGGCTGCTCGACAAGGACAATCTGGTTCTCGACATGACCCGCCTCGGGTTCGAGCCGGAATCGCTCGCCAAATTCGAGCGGCAGATCCTCAGGCCGTACGGCATGGTCCTCGTGACGGGTCCGACGGGCTCGGGAAAGACGAACACGCTGTACTCCTCGATCGCTCGGGTGAACACACCCGAGACGAACATCATGACGGCGGAGGATCCCGTGGAATTCAACCTCCACGGCATCAATCAGGTCCAGATGAAGGAGCAGATCGGACTGAATTTCGCGACCGCGCTGCGAGCGTTTCTGCGACAGGATCCGAACATCATCCTGGTGGGCGAGATCCGCGATTTCGAAACCGCCGAGATCGCCGTAAAAGCCGCGCTGACGGGCCACTTGGTCTTGTCGACGCTGCACACGAATGACGCCCCGTCGACGATCAACCGCCTGATGAACATGGGGATCGAGCCCTTCCTCGTCGCGACATCGGTCAACCTGATCTGCGCGCAGCGCCTCGTGCGTCGGATCTGCAAGGATTGCAAGGAAGAGATCCAGCTCCCGGCCCAGGCATTGGTCGAGGTCGGGTTCCCCGTCGAGGAGGCCGGAAAGGTCCGCCTCTACAAGGGTCGCGGCTGTCCCAACTGCAACAACACAGGCTACCGCGGACGCGTCGGGCTGTTCGAGGTCATGGAAATCACCGACGAGCTGCGGGAGCTGATCCTCTCCGGGGCGTCGGCCATGGAGCTCCGCCGCAAAGCGATGGAAGACGGGATGATCACGCTCCGTCTGTCCGGCCTGCAGAAGCTGCGTGACGGGCAGACGAGCGTAGAGGAAGTCGTCCGCGAGACCGTTTTGTAGGCCTCGTTCGCGAGGCGGAGGACACGTCGATGGCTGTCACCATGCACCAGCTCTTGAAGACCCTCGTGGACCAGGGCGGTAGCGACCTGCACGTCACGACGAATTCGCCGCCGCAGATCCGCATCGACGGGAAGATGGTCCCGCTGCAGCTGCCTCCGATGACCGCGGCGGAAACAAAGCAGCTCATCTACGGCGTGCTGACCGAAAGCCAGAAGCACCGCCTCGAGGAGGCCCTCGAAGTGGACTTCTCGTTCGGCGTGAAGGGGTTGGCCCGGTTCCGCGCCAACGTGTTCTTCCAGCGCGGCGCGGTCGCGGGCGCCTTCCGCACGATCCCGTGGGAGATGCGCAACTTCAAGGAACTCGGCCTCCCGGACGTCGTCTCCGACCTATGTGAGAGGCCGAGAGGCTTGATCCTCGTCACCGGGCCGACCGGATCGGGGAAGACCACGACCCTCGCCGCGATGCTCGACAAGATCAACAGCGAGCGTCACGAGCACATGGTCACGATCGAGGACCCGATCGAGTACCTCCACTCCCACAAGAAGTGCCTGGTCAACCAGCGCGAGTTGCACGCCGATACCCACTCCTTCACGAACGCCTTGCGCTCCGTTCTGCGCCAAGACCCCGACATCGTGCTCATCGGCGAAATGCGCGATTTGGAGACGATCGAATCGGCGTTGCGCATCGCGGAAACGGGACACCTCACCTTCGCGACGCTGCACACGAACTCCGCCGCGCAGACCATCAACCGCATCATCGACGTCTTCCCGGCGCACCAGCAGTCGCAGATCCGGGCGCAGTTGTCGTTCGTGCTCGAGGGGATCCTGTGCCAGTCGCTGCTTCCCCGGGCGACGGGCCACGGCCGGGCGTTGGCGCTCGAGATCCTCGTCCCCAACTCCGCGATCCGGAATCTCATCCGCGAGGACAAGATCCATCAGATTTACTCCGCGATGCAGACGGGTCAGACGCAATTCGGAATGCAGACGTTCAACCAGTCGCTCGCCACCTTGTACTACAAGAAGCAGATTACCCTTCAGCTCGCGCTGTCGATGTCGTCGCATCCCGACGAGCTGCAGGACATGATCAATCGTGGCGCCGGGGTCAACAACCCCTCCGGCGCCTCACCGGTCGCGGCCGCGGGCGGCGCTCGCCGGTCCGTCGAGCGCCGGTAGCGCCCGTCCGGATCAGGAGGACTGAAAGATGCCGAACTACACATGGAAGGGACGCACGCGGGCCGGGAAGACGCAAGAGGGTGTTCTCGTCGCCGAGAACAAAGACGCCGCGATCGCGATGCTCCGTAAGCAACAGGTCACGGTCACCGCGGTCACCGAGAAGGGGAAAGAGTTCGCCCTGCCGAAGATGGGGGGCGGGATCTCCCAGAAAGAGATCGCCGTCTTCACCCGGCAATTCTCGGTCATGATCGATGCCGGGCTGCCTCTCGTGCAGTGCCTCGAGATCCTGGGCTCGCAACAGGACAACCGGGTGTTCCAAAAGATCCTGTTCGAGGTGAGGCAGGACATCGAGTCCGGCGCGACGCTGGCAGATTCGTTGCGCAAGCATCCCAAGGCGTTCGACGATCTCTATTGCAACATGGTCGCCGCCGGCGAGACGGGCGGTATTCTCGACACGATTCTCCAGCGCCTCTCGCAGTACATCGAAAAGATCGTGAAGTTGAGGTCGGCGGTGCGGTCGGCGATGGTCTATCCGGTGGCGGTCATCACGATCGCGATCGGCGTCGTCGGGATCATCCTCTGGAAGGTCATCCCGACCTTCGCGACGTTGTTCGCGGGCCTCGGAGCCCAGCTGCCCCTCCCCACCCGGATCACGATCGCCCTGTCGCAGTTCATCGGGGCGTGGTGGTGGCTGATTTTCGCCTTCGTGGGTTTCGGCATCTTCACGCTCAACCGCTTTCACAAGACCTACAAGGGCCGACGCGTCATCGATGGGCTGCTCTTGAGGCTCCCGGTCCTCGGCAACGTCTTGAAGAAGATCGCGGTCGCGCGCTTCTGCCGCACGCTCGGGACGCTCGTGTCGTCCGGCGTGCCGATCCTCGAAGCGCTCGAGATCACGGCCCGAACCGCCGGCAACGCGGTCGTCGAGGACGCGATCATGGAGACGAGGAAGAGCATCGAGCAAGGAAAGACGATCGCCGAGCCGCTGAAGGCGACCAACGTGTTTCCGTCGATGGTCGTCCAGATGGTCGCGGTCGGCGAGCAGACGGGTGCCTTGGAGACCATGCTCAACAAGATCGCCGACTTCTACGAGGACGAAGTCGACGAGGCCACCGCCAATCTGTTGGCCCTGCTCGAACCGATCATGATCTGCTTCCTCGGCGTCATCATCGGTGGCATCGTCATTTCGATGTACATGCCGATGTTCGACCTCATCAACAAGATCAATTGATCCGTATCAACAAGGGGGAGGAGGTCCCGCCGGGGCCTCCTCCCGCGCCACGATGAACCGCGTCGAACTCGACAGGCAGCTCCGCTGGTTGATGATCCTCCGTGTGGTCACCGTGACCACCTTGTTGATCTCCGCCTTCGCGATCGAGCTGACCCTGAAACCCGGCCAGACCTTGCGCCCCCTGTTCCTCCTGGCGGCGGTCATCTACGGGATGGTCCTTCTGTACGCGTTTCTCGACCGTTGGATCAAGGGCACGCCGGGGTTCATCTACTTGCAGCTGGTCGGCGACGCGCTCGTCGTGACCGCCTTCGTACGCATCACGGGCGGCCTCGACAGCCCGATGTCGTTCCTCTACCTACTGCCGATCGCGGTCGCCGCGCTGCTTCTCGTGCGGCGTGGCGGGTTGATCGTGGCCGCTGTGAGCTTCGCGCTCTACGCCGCACTCGTGCTTCACGGCGCCGGGTGGATCGGGCTCGGCCGCGTCGCCGAGCTACCCGAGCCGAGCGCGACGTGGCGCGTCTCGTACTTCCTGATCGTCCACGCGGTCGCTTTCGTCTCGGTCGCGCTTCTGGCCTCTCACCTGTCGGAGCGCGTGCGCGTTCAGACCCGGGAGCTCGACGATCGCCAGCGCGCGGTGGCGCGCTTGCAAGCGCTCAACGAGAACATCATCGAGTCGATTCACAGCGGCGTGATCACGACCGACCTTCTGGGTCGCGTCAATTTCATGAATCGCGGCGGGGCCGAGATCACGGGGCGGGCGCAGGACGACGTCGAGGGGACGACGATCGAGCAGCTGTTCGGACTGGAAGCCGGGTTTCTCGGCGCCGCGTGCGAACAACTGGCAGCCCGGCGGCGCTTTCGCTTCGAGCGGCATTACGTCGCGCCGAGCGGAGCGCGGATTTTCCTGGGCATCGCGGTCTCCAATCTGCAGGACCGCGCCGAGCAGCCCTTGGGCTACATCTTCACGTTTCAAGACCTCACCGAGGTCCACGCCGTCGAGCGGCAGATGCGCCTGAAGGAGCGCATGGAGGCGCTCGGACAGATGGCCGCGGGCATGGCGCACGAGCTGCGGAACCCGCTCGCGGCGATCAGCGGGTCGGTTCAGTACCTGAAGGGCGACTTGAAGCCCGGGGGCGAGACGCTCGAGCTCATGGACATCATCCTGCGCGAATCGCAGCGCCTCGACCACGCCATCCGGGACTTCCTGACCTTTGCGCGACCGGGGAAGTTCTCGACGCAACGCTGCGACCTCGTGCGGCTCCTCGAGGATCATCTGAAGCTGCTCCGGAAGAGCCGGGAGTTCACGGGCGCCCATCGCGTCGAGACGAGCTTCGCCGCGGACGAGGTGTGGTGCGACGTGGACGCCAACCGGATGAAGCAGGTGTTCTGGAACCTCTCCACGAACGCGCTGAAGGCCATGCCCCAAGGGGGCGGGCTGACGATCTCCGTCCGGATCGACGAGGCGAAAAACGAGGTGGACGTCGGGTTCGAGGACGAGGGAGTCGGCATGGACGAGCGCGCGCGCGAGGGATACTTCCAGCCGTTCCGCAGCGCGTTCCAGGAGGGGACGGGCTTGGGGGCCGCGATCGTCTACCGGCTCGTCGAGGAGCACGGGGGTCGCATCGAGCTCGATAGCCTGCCCGGGCGGGGAACGACGATCCACATTCTCGTTCCGCAGGTCCGGGACGGCGCGACGGAGTCCGCGGACGCATCGACGGAGACGGCGGGAGGGGTCCCAGCATGAACAGAGTGCTCGTGGTCGAGGATGAAAAGAGCATGCGGGACCTCCTGTCGCTGATGTTGCGCAAGGAGGGATACGCGGTCGAAGTGGCTCAGAGCGGGACCCAGGCAGCCGCGCGCATCGCGAAGGACCCCCTCTACGATCTTGTCATCACCGATGTCTCGATGCCCGGGATGACAGGTCTCGAGCTCCTGCGTCACGTGCGCAAGGCGTCGCCCGAGAGCTCGGTGATCCTGATGACCGCCTACGGCTCCAAGGAAACCGCGATCGAGGCCTTGAACGAAGGTGCGGCGTACTACGTCGAGAAACCGTTCGACCTCGACGAGATGAAGGTCGTAGCACGGCGGACGATCGACCAGAAGCGCATCGCGAGCGAGAACGCCGATCTCAGAAGCGAGAACCGCGGCCTCAAGGCCGAGCTGAAGGGGCGCTATCGCTTCGAGGGACTCGTCGGCCGAAGCGGAAAGATGAAGGCGATCTTCCAGCTCATCGAGCGCGTGGCGGGGACCGGCAGCACGATCGTGATCTCGGGGGAGTCGGGCACCGGGAAGGAGCTGATCGCCCGGGCCATCCACTACAACAGCGGGCGTGGCGATCAATCGTTCGTGTCGATCAACTGCGGCGCGCTCCCCGACGAGCTTCTGGAGAGCGAGCTGTTCGGCCACATGAAGGGATCGTTCACCGGCGCGCTGATGACGAAGAAGGGGCTGTTCGAGGTCGCCCACGGCGGGACGATCTTCCTCGACGAGATCGGCGAGACGACGGCGGCGATGCAGATCAAGCTCCTCCGTGTGCTGCAGGAGCGGGTCATCCGCCGGGTGGGCGGCACCGACGAGATCTCCGTCGATGTTCGCGTCATCACCGCGACCAACCAGGATCTCGAGAAGATGGTCCGCGAGAAGACGTTTCGCGAAGATCTGTTCTATCGGATCAACGTCATCCCGATTCGCATGCCGGCCCTTCGCGAAAAGCCGGAGGACATCCCGGCGCTCGCCGAGCACTTCCTCGAGAAATACAAGGCCAGCATGGGAAAATCGTTGCACGGCATCACCGAGGAAGCGATGGAGCGCCTCGAGGCGTACCACTGGCCGGGCAACGTGCGCGAGCTCGAAAACGTCATCGAACGGGCGGTCGCGCTCGAACCGGGCGAGGCCATCCAGGCGGAAAGCCTGCCGCGGGAGCTTCGCGGCGGACATGGCGGGAGCGGGGAGCTCGACGTCGTGCTTCGCGATTCGGGGATCGATCTCGAGCGGCACCTCGAGGAGTTGCGCCGCCGCTACATGGCCGAAGCGATGGAGCGTGCCCACGGCGTCCAGACGCGCGCGGCCGAGATCCTGGGAATGACGTTCCGGTCGTTCCGGTACTTCGCGAAGAAATACGGGCTTACGCGCGGCGAGACGGCCGGCGCAGGAGACGCGGCGGCCGCCGAGGTGGGCGATCTCGAGCTTGCCGAGCTCGACCCCGCCGGCGACGCGGAGGCGCGTCACGTTCGGCCTCGGGCGGGGTAACCGAGTCTTTGGTACGATCGCTCTTTCCCCGCACCAGGGGAGGCCAAAGTCATGACCGGTGACGCTCCGCGTCAGCCCCGGGCCCGAGCGCGGACACTCGCGGGCCCGGCGCCCCGGTCGGGATGAGGCAGGAGTTGAAGAAAAATGACGACGTGGCGGGCTTTATCGGGATGGCCGCCCCGGACGACGAATGTGGCATCGCCGTTGCTACCTAGAGTCACCTGGACCTAACAAGGAGGCCACAACATGCTGAAGCGGGATTCCAAAGGATTCACACTGATCGAGCTTCTCATCGTCGTCGCGATCATCGGCATCATCGCCGCCATCGCGATTCCGAATCTTCTGAACGCGATCGATCGCGGTAAGCAGAAGCGCACGATGGCCGACATGCGCTCCATCGGCACCGCCGTGGAGTCGTTTGCCGTCGACAACAACGTGTACCCGGTTGCCGCCACGGCGGC